>JAJDNY010000200.1 GCA_022340425.1 Desulfobacteraceae bacterium
GGTTTTGCTTTTTTAAAAAACGCTTCAAGCCTTTTCGGATCCTTTTTACAAGACTTTTATTCTTTTTGTTTTCAATCTTTGAATGCAAAGAGACCTTCTCCGGTGATGTCTGTATTGACGGCATTACCGGGCTTAATGAAACCTTTGGTGAAAATGCGACCCCAATAACCTGGTCGTTTTCAATAAATCGATCCTCCAAATATTGGCGGATGTTTTCAGGTGAAGCGTCTCCTTCACGGAGTTGCCGAACTAGTCCGGATTCCTCACGGTAATAATACAGGGCGCGCGTTTCCCAGTTGCCATTGTCGATGCTGGTTACGATATTGGAATGGCTGTTAAGGATTTTTGCTAAAAGGGTTGTTCCGCTTCGGGGAGGGCCACCGGCAAGAATAAGCCGGTTAAGGATAATGTCGAAATTATTTGCGTTTTGTGCGTTTGACATACTAAAAACCCAATAGAATATGAAAATATTATTCGTTTTGCACCATGCCGGGGCTTTTCGCTCTTTTGATGCGGTGATTCGCCACCTTTGTGCTGCAGGTCATCAGGTGACCGTTCTTTATGGCAGCAAAAAAGAACTATCGGGGATCGACCGCGGCCTGAAGGTTTGTGCCGAAGATCTGAACGGCCTCAAAGTGGGCAGGCTTCTGCTGCGAAAGTCTTTCGTGCGGCTCGCCAACGTGAGAGAGCTGATCAATTGCATCGGCTATCTCAACCCCCGGCATCCAAACCCCCAATTGGCAAAGCGATACGGGTTCACTGTGATCGCTCCGGTCTGGAATTTGACGCGCAAAGTGATGAAAAATGCGTGTGGCCGGAGACTGCTGGGGAGTGATTTTCTCCAAAAATCGCTCAAAAAAGTTGAGCGTTTCATTCCACCGGATCGCGGTATCCTCAACTGGCTGCGGCTGCATGCCCCGAATATCGTCGTGGCCTCACCTTTTATATTCTCCGTCTCAGAGGAACTCGAATACGTAAAAGCGGCCAAATACCTGAAAATCCCTACCCTTGTTGCGGTGCTGAGCTGGGACAACCTGACCACCAAGGGAACTTTTCACATTATGCCGGACATGACGCTTGTGTGGAATGAGGCGTTGGCCGAGGAGGCCGTCAGATTGCACGACGTTCCGCGAACAAAAATTGTCAGCACCGGGGCATTGCCGTTTGATTTCTGGTTCGAAATGCGCCCCTCCATGGATCGCGCATCCTTTTGCAGCCATATCGGCGTGGACCCCGACAGGCCGATCTTGCTCTACCTTTGCTCATCCCCCTACATTGGGCGGGACGAGGTGCCATTTGTTCTGGAATTTGCCCGGATCCTATGCGGGCAGCCGAAAACGCGACCGGTTCAGCTCCTTGTCCGGCCGCACCCGCTGAATGCCGGTATCTGGGATGAGGTGGCCGCCGAGAATATCACCATCTGGCCCAAAAAAGGTGAGTTTGTGGACGTTCCCCAAGCCAAGCAGGATTATTACAACACGATTTATCACGTTGTGGCGGCAATCGGTTTGAACACCAGCGCCTTTCTCGAAACGGCGATCGTTGACCGCCCCTGCATCACCATCATGACCGAACGCTATGCCAACAAGCAGACAGGGCTCGCCCATTTTCAGCACCTGCGCGACGCCGATTTCCTCGAAGTGGCCCGCGGTTTTTCGGAAGCCGCCGAAATCGTCGCCAACATTATCAAAGGCGAAGATGCCAAGGCCGGCCAGAGAGGACGATTCGTGAACAACTTCATCCGCCCCCGGGGGCTTGACAAGCCGGCTTTCGAATTGACGGCCAAGGCCATTCAGGCGACCGCTCGGGGTGAGGATTGCCGAAGGGCAGTGTTGCGTTGAGCCCGTTATTTGGGGGGGGACTACTTCAACCGAAAATGATCTTTTTGAAATCGAGCGGGCGTATTTAAGGGCCCCGGCCAAAAATAATTCCACATCTTGCTTGTCTTTTTGCCTGTCACCGGCGTTACATCCACCGACAAATATCTCGATATGCGTCGACGGATGTGCCTTGTAGACGAACCAAAATCCGGCGCCATCTTGCGGGATTATTTATTACCGCGACCCTTACGTTGCAAAATTAAATTATGGCGCTTGCCGTGGTGCGAAAACTCCAGAATATTTCCACCCATTAAACCATAAAAGAAGCCGACCTCGATACCGATCTGGAACAGTTTGGCCGCCAGGGCGGTTTTTGAAAGGGCGCAGGCGGGAAGCTGGATCACGCCCAGTGACAGTTTTTTAACGGCTTTCAGAAGCCGTCCCCTCATTTGCTGCGGTGTCCCGTGAACCCTGAGGATATGCGCGGAATAGTTGCCCCTGTGCAGGGCGTAAACCACAAGCCCCCTGAAGGTGATCCGGGGGCCATGGTGATGGCGGTGGACGACCGCCTTTTCCGCTTTGACAATTCTTGCCCCGCTTCTTTCCGCACGAATGTAGAATTCCGTGTCACTGCCGCCGATCAAGGCGAACTCCGGCGAAAAAACCGGTCCCGCAGTTTTCAGTCTGGCCAGCAGGCGGCTGTCGATCAGGACGTTGCCCGAACCGATTCCCTGGGGGATGCCGAATTTGGTTTCACTTTTTCCACCGGAAGGAGCAAAAAGCGGGGAATTTTTCAGCCAGTCCGGCCACCGGGGATCCACCACGGCGGGTATGGCCCCGCAGACGATGTCGGCCCGGGTCTCCCACTGCTTTTGCATCAGTTTGTCCAGCCAGTCGGTTTCCGGCCTGTCGTCGTCGTCGATGAAGGCGACGAAATCAAACCCCGCCCCCAGGGCCTCATCGACGGCCCGGTTGCGGGCAAAGGATATGCCGCGGCGCTTCTCCGCGATCAGAACCAGCCTGACGGGCAGTTGGCCCCGCAAGCGGTCGCAAACGGCGGCCACCCGGCCATCCGGGTTGTTGTCCACCACGATTATCGAAATCTGCTCCGGTTTCAGCGTGCCGGTCTGAAGCTTGCGCAGCACCCCCAGAACGCGTGCCAGCAGTTCCGGCCGGTTGAAGGTGCAGATGCAGATCGCAGCGGTCATGGGCGGGCCTCGTGGTTGGGAAAGGGTATGTGTCCTGCCATCTCAAAAATGATCCCGCCATTAACCGTTGTGATCGCGCTCGGCGGGGTAGATGAAATCATCGCCTTTCAGGATGCCGTCGCAGATGGTGTCCAGGCCGCGGGAGTTTCCGGGTTTCAGGGCGTCGAAGCGCCTGACGGCAAGTCGATAGGGCGGCTGCTTGCCGGTCGGTTCGAAAAACGCCAGCGGAATCATGCGCCGGAAGAAAAAGTGATAGGCATATTTCCGGGCACGCTCTGTGGTTGCCGCATCCAGTCGCCTGCCCAGTGGAAGCTGGGCCAGCATGTCGAAGTAGGTTTCCCTTGAAGCGGCATCCAGGGTGATCCCCTTGTTTCTGATCCAGGCCTCGCCGGCGACGATCACCGGGATGCCCACGCTGGTCAACTCCACCCCTGTTTTGGTACCGTAGATGATGACGCAGTCGCAGCGGGACATGGCGGCATAGGTGCTGACCCGGCTCTCGGGTGGAATGACGAACACGTTGGGCGGCAGGCTCGCGAAGGCGCGCCGGATTTCATCCACGACCTTCTGGCGGGAGGGGATAAAGCCCGTGATTTCGGCGGGATGGACGCGGATCAGGAGCTGCAGGTCGCGCCGCTTGGCGAAATGGCGGATCGTTTCCAAAACCCATTCCAGCATGTTGGCAAAGGCGTTGGCCGGGTAGTGCAGCTGGGCGTCCCAGATGACGTTGGTGAGCAGCCCGACGCAGGGTTTGGCGAAATCGACCCCGACCTCGGCTTCGATCGCCTCGAGGTCGAAATCCGGTCTGTCGTGAAACCGGATCCAGTCTCCGGTGCCCTGCCAGCGGCTCTTCAAGTAGTCCAAGAGGTGGTTTTCAATGGCGGCATTCCAGGGCATGTCCTCCCAGCGATCAACCGGCTCGGTCATCAGCGTGTGGTGATAGGTGTCCTCGTGGCTGAAAATAAAGCAATTTTTTCGATAGGCCTGGATCCAGTTGACCACGCGCACACCTTCTTGGCGCGCCACCTCCCCGATCAGGCCCATTGGGACATAGATGCCGTGGTGAAAAACCGCACAGTCGAAAGGCTGCCGGGAAAGGAGTTCGCGCACGGCGAAGGTCGTGATCAGGGCCGCCAGGAAATAGCGGCGCAGAACCGCCTCCGCATGGGCCTCGCCGTCGAGATCGCCCTTGGCAAAGAACCGCAATGCGCCGGCTAGGGCGTGTTCCCCGACGGCAATGCCATCCAGGCGAAAATCGGGAATTGCCGCCAGCGGGGTGGCGCCCGCCAGCGCAGCCAGCTTTTGGCGCGCCCCGGGAGAGAGCAGTTGGCTGTACCAGTGGATCGGAAGTCCCAGCGGGCCGAAGATCGATCGGCCCTTTTTAAAGCATTTCGGGCACTTTGTATTGGACAGGCCGGACTGGATGAATTTCCTTAGACTGGCGATTTCTCCCAGGGTGGCCATGGAGCAGGCCGGCAGAAAAGCGTCGCACAGAAGAATCGAGACGTTGGCCCCCCGCAAGGTCAGGGCCATGGCCAGCAGGCTTTCAACCGGGGCGGCCATCCCGTGCCCACCGGTGCTGGTGGCGATCAGGATCCGGGGGCCGTCCGTCGCGGTGCGCCGGGCTTGCTCCCAGGGGTCCCGATGAGCGTCGAGAAGCTCCTGCCAGGCCAGGCCGAAATCCTCCTTGTCCTTTTTGGGGAAGGCGATCTTGCGGATCTTTTTTAAGAGCTTTTGGGCCGTCAGGGTCTTGGGCATCTTGAATCCGGCAGTCTCTACCTGGTGAAAAAAGGCTCAAGGGGCGCAGTGCCGGAGGCACTCCTCGCGGCCGCAGGAGAGAAGCTGCACATATTGGTCCGCAATGTTTTGAATATCGAAGGCCCTGGCCCGCTCCAGGCCTGCGCGCGCATCGGCCGGGCGGTCAAGCGCCTCACCGATGGCGCGGGCCAGCTTTTCGGGATCCCCCACCGGTACCAGGGCGCCGCAGCGCCCCCTTTCCAGAATTTCCGACGGCCCGTGCGGGCAGTCGGTGCTCACCACCGGGCACCCGCAGGCAAGGGCTTCGATCAGGACGTTGCCCAGCCCCTCCCATGCGGAAGACAGGACAAACACCGCCGCCCGGGCCATGAAGGCGAAGGGGTTTGGCTGAAACCCCAGCAGGCGGACGTCCGCGCCAATCCCCAGGTCTTCGGTAAGCTTCTCCAGGCTCGGCCGCTCACGCCCCTCTCCCAGGATCACCAGGCGCAGGTTGCGCGCCTTTCTCAGCGAGGCAAACGCCCGCAGCAGGGTGGGATAGTCCTTCTGCGGGTGCAGCCGGCCGGCGGCGAGCACTACCGGCGGCTGCCCGGGTTGAAACCACGGGTGATCAGGCTGGGCTTCAGCCTGCCGGGCGATGCGGCCGGTGTCGATGGGGTTGTGGATCACCTGGACCTTCTCCCGCGGGACCTTACCCAGGGAGGCCAACTCGTCGGCCACGCCTGCGGACACGGCCACCACGGCGTCGGCCTGGCCGTACCAGAGGCGCACCAGCCGCGGCAGTTTGCGCCGCAGCGGGTCGGTCGAATCCGCGAGGCTGCGGGCAAGGCTGTTGTCCTGTTTTAGAACGGTCCTGATCGGCAGGCCGGAGAGCCTGACCGCCCACACGGCCAGCAGGTTGGGAACGTGGGTGCTGGCCAGAACCAGATCGGGCCGCTCCCGCCGCAGGTAAAGTTCCAGCAAGGGGAGGGCCCTGATTTTTTTCAACGGCTTGCGCAGCATGAGCGGCAAAAGGGTCAGCCAGGTGCGCGCCGGCAGCCTGAGCAGCGCCCGCAGCAAGGTGCTTCGCGGTGCAACCCCCAACACCACCGGCCGCACGCCGCCTGGAATTTCGGACACCAGATCACCTTCCAGCCGGCAGACCACCAGGTCGACCGTATATTCCCGCTGCGTCAAGGCGCTGGCGAGTTCCAAAACAATTCGTTCGGCGCCGCCGCCGGAAAGAGATCCCAGGAGTAAGGCAATTCGCCTTTCGGTCATGTTTTTAAACCGCGAGGGGGATGCCTGGTTTATCCTTGCAGGGCGGATGCAATACGCTCCGCCAGACTGTTTCCGTCCACCCCGTGGTAGGCCAGGACCTCTGGCGGGGTGCCGCAGGCGGGCATGCCCTCGATGCCGAATTTGACCAGACGCCTGCCCCGCAGCGGGTTTGAGTCCATCAGGGCGTTGAGCAGGCAATCGCCGATCCCGCCGTATGGGGAGTGGTTGTCCAGGGTGAAGAGCATCTGGCAGTCACCGATGGCCGCCCGCAGCCAGGCCGCGTCAACCTGGTTGAGCCAGGGCAGGTTGACGATCTTCAGTGAAATTCCTTTGCCCTGAAGGATTTCCGCGGCGCTCAAAGCCTCGTTCAGCATCACCGGACCGTAGGCGAAGAGGACGGTATCGGACCCCTCGCGGATCACGCTTCCCTGTCCAGGGGCGAAGCGGTAATCGCCGGGCAGCCGAATCGGCCGCGGCGAGGGCGAGATGATCAGGCGCAGCATGCAGGTCCCGGCCGCCTGCTGGACGCACCAGTGCAGGGCCGCCGCTGTTTCGGCCGCATTGCAGGGCTCGATGATGGTGCAGCCCGGCAAGGCGCCGAAAAGGGAGATGTCCCGCAGGCTTTGGTGGGACTTTCCGGGACCGGCCGGAATCAACCCGGCGTAATGGCAGACATAGATGATCTTGGTCTTTTCGGTGACGTTGTTGTAGATCTGCTCGTTGGCTCGGGAGGCGAGAAAGACCCCGAAGGAGTTCACGATCGGCAAAAACCCTTGCAGCGCCAGCCCGCCGGCAGTTGAGACCATGTCCTGCTCGGCGATCCCGTTTTCGATAAAACGCTCGGGGAAGGCGGCTTCAAAGGGGCGCAGGCCGCAGTCGGCGGAAAGATCGGCGTCGAGGACGACCACATCCGGCCGCTCGCGGCCGATTTCAAGCAGGGCCTCGCCGAATGCCGTGACGACTTTTTCGGCGGTGTCCTTCAGCCGCGTGCGGTTAGTTTCCCGCTGCTCGATCACCTGCAGTTTCAGGGGGGCCAGCCCGAAGCCCTGCAGCCGGGCGTTGATGCTCTCGATGATTTCCGCGTACCCGGCCGCGAAGGCCTCGTCATCCGGCGCCCCGGAATGCCAGCGGTAAAGCCCCCGTCCGGCTTCCAGCGATGCCGGGCCCTCCATGAAAGAGACGCCCCTGCCCTTGATGGTGTCGGCGATCAGCACCTTGGGCTGGTCGTTAATCTGGTTGAAGCGCCTGAGCGCCGCTCGCATGGCACCGAAGTCGTGCCCGTCGCAGCGCGCCACATGCCAGCCGAAGGCCCCGAATTTGGCTTCCAGCCCGCCCAGGTCGATGATCTCGGCCACCGGCTTGTCGGTCTGGATCTTGTTGCAGTCCACGATCACGGTGATATTGGTTATGCTCTGGTGGGCGACGGTTTGCAGGGACTCCCAGATCTGGCCCTCCTGTAGTTCGCCGTCGCCGGTCATCACGAACACCCGCCCCCCGGCCCCCTTGAGCTTCTTGGCGATGGCCATGCCCTTGGCCTTTGAGATCCCCATTCCCAGGGAGCCCGAGTTGGCCTCGATCGCCGGTATGCTGAGATCCGGGTGGCCGTGGGTGCCGCCCAGGCGCCGCAGGTTGATAAAACGCTGCTCGTCCAGCAGCCCCAGCGCGTAAAGCACCGCATAGTGGCTGGGGACGTCGTGCCCCTTGGAGGAGAAATAGATGTCGCGGTCCGGGTGATCCAAGCCCAACCGGGTGAGGTTCATTTCGGCGAAATACAGCAGGGTCACGATGTCCAGCGAGCTGAAGCTCGAGCCGAGGTGCCCGGAACCGGCCCGTTTGACGGTGGCCAGCGCATTGGCGCGGCACATGTCGGCGATCAGGCGAAGGGTCTCGTCGGCTTCCAGTGAAGCGGCCCGGATCCGCTGAAACTCCGCGGCCGGGATGAGTTTGATTTCCAGCATTTTGTTGATGGCTCCTAAAGGCTGTAGGGTGGCTGCGTCACGGGGGGCAGCTGGGCCTGGCCGGTTTGCACCAGGTGCTCAGCCAGATCCCAGTCGTAGGGTTTGTTGACATCGAAGCCCTCGTAATCGCGGGTCAGAAACGGCATCAGGACGGTCCCGGCGATGGTGCCGCCTTCCAGGGCTACTCGTGTCCAGGCAATCTCCAGACTGGCATTCTGGACGTGGACTTCCGGCAGCGACGGATACTGGCTGCTGTGCCAGGGCTGCTTTTCCGGGCCCAATGGCAGCAGCGGCATCATCCGATTTCCGCGCACGACCCACATCTTGCCGGGATGCTGGCTACACTTTTCAACGGCCCGCAGGGAGTCCACCCCGGTTTCGGCCAAAAATTCCCTCCAGGCCCGCCGGATCGTTTCAGGCCGCCGGAAGGGGCTGGTGGGGCGCAGGATGCTGAAACAGTCGTAGCGCCGGCCGGCGGCGGCCAGCCGCTCGAGGGTGAAGACCACCCATTCGACGTCCGGCGAGAGGTCCCCGGCGATCTCGGGAGGCCGTAGAAACGGCGCCTCGGCACCGTAGTGGCGGGCGACGGCGGCATAGTGGTCGGCGTCCGTTGAGACGACCACATCGCTGAAAACCCCGCTCTGCCGGGCGGCCGCAATGCTGTAGGCCATCAGCGGGTGCCCGGCCAGCGGCCGGATGTTCTTGTCGGGGACGCGTTTGGAGCCGGCGCGGGCCGGAATCAGCGCGACCATCGATGGCGGGGAGGATGCGTTCATCGTGTGGCCGATCAGACCCGCTGCGGGTCGATGCAGAGATAGATGTCCTTCAGATTCGAGTAAACATCCAGCGCCTCGGTGCCCGGCTCCCGCGACCCGTTGCCGGACTGCTTGACGCCGCCGAACGGCATGTGGGGCTCGCTGCCGTAAGTGCCGGCGTTGACCACCGCCACCCCGGCCTGGACCTTCTGGGCGAATTCGATGGCCCGGTGGACGCTGCGGCTGTGGATGCAGGCCGTCAGACCGTAGGGCGAGTCGTTGGTCAGACGCAGGGCTTCCGCGAAATTACCTACGCGGTAGAGGCAGGTGATCGGGCCGAACACCTCCCGGGTGGAGATGGCGGCGTGCGGGTCGGCGTTTTCGATCAGCGTCGGGGCCATGTAGCACCCCCCGGCATGCGCCGGCCCGCTCAGGCGGTGGCCGCCGGTCAGGATGGTGGCGCCTTCGGCGCGGGCCTGGTCGACGGCGGCCAGCATGTCGGCAAGTTGCCTCTCATTGATCACCGGCCCCAGGTCGTCCTCGTCGCCGGGGCCCACCCGCAGGCCTTGGGTGCGCGTCACCAGCAGGTCGCGGAAAGCGTCGTAGACCGCGTCGAAAATGATGATCCGGCTGCCGGCCGCGCAGCGCTGCCCGGCATTGCTGAAAGCCGAGAGCAAAACCCAGCGGGCGGCACTCTCCAGGTCGGCGTCGTCGCAGACCACCAGCGGGTTCTTGCCGCCCAGCTCCAGCGAGACCTTGGCCAGGCGGCGGCCGGCGACCTCGGCGATCTGCCGGCCGACTTCGGTGGAGCCGGTGAAGCTGACCACCGCCACATCCGGGTGGGCCACCAGGGGCGCCCCGGCTTCCTCGCCCAAGCCCTGCACGATGTTGAGCACCCCCGCGGGCAGGCCGGCCGCATGGGCCAGTTTGCCGAAGAACCAGGCCGTTGCCGGCGTGTCCTCGGCCGCCTTGAGAACAGCGGTGTTGCCGCAAATCAGGGCGGGAAAGACCTTCCAGGCGACGTTGGCGATGGGGGTGTTGGCGGCGATGATCAGCCCGGCGACCCCCAGGGGCTGGCGCACCGTCATGGCGTACTTGTTGGGTACCGCGCTGGTGGTGGTGCGCCCGTAGAGCCGGCGGCCCTCACCGGCCATGAATTCCCCCTGGGCGATGGCGCCGCCCGTTTCGCCCAGAGCGGCGTTGGGGGCCATGCCGGTTTCGGCGGCCACGATTGCGGCGAGCGCCTCGCGCTCCTGCTGCATGGCCCGCACCACGGCCATCAGGATTTCTCCCCGCTGAACGGGGGTCATCCCGGCCCAGGCCGGGTAGGCCCGCTTGGCGGCCTCAACGGCGTTTGCAACATCCGCGGCGCGCGAGCGCGCCGCCTGGCAGAGCAGTTCCCCGCTGGCCGGGGAGCGCTTGTCGAACAGGCCGCCGTCCGTGGCGCTGCTTTCGCTGCCATCGATCCAGTTTTTGACCAGGCTGGGATACGAAGTCGTGTTCATGATTTCACCCCGGGGTGCTGCGCCTACCAGGCGGTGAACCCCCCGTCGACGTTGAGGTTGATTCCGGTCACATAGGCCGATGCCCGGGAGGCCAGAAAAATCAGCGGCCCCCGCAGGTCCCCGGCCTCGGCCATGCGGCCCAGCGGCACCCGGCTGCAGAACTTGCGTTTGAAGTCTTCATCCTGGCCGCCCAGCACCCCGCCCGGGGAGAGGGTGTTGACCCGCACCCCGTGGGAGGCCCAATGGGTGGCCAGATAGCGGGTGAGATTTACCACGGCGGCCTTGGAGGCGCCGTAGGCCGGCGGCTTGAGAAAGGGCGGGTCGCCGGCGATGTGGTCGTAGAAGCGGTTGTCGGGCGAGACGCTGGCGTAAAGGGATCCGATGTTGACGATCGACCCCCGGCCTGCCTTGACCATGGCCCCTCCGAAGACCTGGGAGACCAGGAAAAGCCCGAGCGTGTTGACCTCGAAAATCTCGCGGTTGACCGCCAGCGGGATCTCTTCCATGCGGCAGGCGCCGCTCTGCCGGCCGGGGGGTTGGTCGATGCCGGCATTGTTGACCAGGACCGACGGCACCCCGAAGGCGCGGATGCACTCGGCCAAGGCCTGCTCCAGCGACTGGCGCTCGCGCACATCCGCGGCCGCCAGCTGCAGGCGCCCCCCGCCGTACTGCTCCTTCAGGGCTGCAACGGCCGTCCCGGCAGGCTGGCCGGGGCGGTCAATGCCCATGACCCGCGCCCCGGCCTGCAACAGGGCCCCGATCCAGACCGGTCCCAGTTTGCCCAGTGCGCCGGTGACCACGGCCACTTCATCTTCCAAACTGAAAAGGTCGTTCAAGACGCGGCTCCCGCCTGCTTCTGCGAACCGTTCAAGACCTCGAAGGTGATGTCGTCGTCCACCGCCAGGGGCTGGAGGGTCACGCGGCCGATTACCTTGTCGATCTCGTAGGGCGGAAGACCGTCCCCGGGGCATTTGATCGCCAGGTCCGCCATCTGGATGGCGTGGCCTTTGGGCATGTCGCGGGCCGCCACCAGTTTTTTCCCCATTTTGACGATCGGGGTGACCTCGGTCTGGTAGACGCGCTTGACCCCGTCGCCCAGCGCCACCCGCACCCGCCGCAAGTCCCGCACCATTTTGCGGAAGCCAATGGGCTCCAGCGAAAAGGCATGATCGGTCCCCTTCCAGGTGTGGTTGAGGGTGAAGTGCTTTTCCACCACCCGCGCGCCCAACATGTAGGCCGCCAAGGCCATGGCGATCCCGTTGTCGTGGGATGAAAGCCCGATGACGTTGTTCGGGAAGCGCTCCCGGAAAGTGGTGATGACCTGCAGATTGAGCTCCTCGAAAGCCGCCGGGTAGCCGGCGGTGCACTGCAGGATGCAGAGCTGGGGGTTGATCGGCATGATGGCGTCGTAGGCCCGACGAACGTCTTCCATCGTGCCGCCGCCCGTGCTGAGAATGATCGGCTTCTGGAATTGCGCGATGTGGGTCAGCAGGGGGATGTTTTTGAGGTCGCCGGAGGCGATCTTGTAGGCCGGGATGTCGATCTTGGCCAGGAAATCCGCGCTGGCGAAGTCGAAGGCCGTGGAAATCATGGTGATCTCCAACTCCTGGGCGTAAGCCTTGAGCTCCATGTACTCATGCCAGCCGAACTCCAGGAACTCGCGGTGCTCCCCGTAGGTGGCGCCGTAGCTGTTGGGGTTGTCGTAGGGCTTGTCGTAGGCTGCCGCGGTGAACAGCTTGCGGTTGTCGCGCTTCTGCAGCTTGACGGCGTCCGCGCCGCATTCCTTGGCGACCTTGAACATCTCCCGGGCCGTCTTCAGGTTGCCCTGGTGATTGTGGCCGATCTCCGCAATGGTGTAGCAATCCCCGCTGTCATGGATGGTTTTGCCGTCGATGGTGAGCTCTCGCATCGCTATCTTCTCCCTCTGTTTGAATGGTGTCTTTTTTAAAAACCCCGCCCATGCCGGCGGCATCCCGGCGGCTTCGGCGGTTGCCGGATCAAGCGGAAGCCAGTTTCCATTGTTTCACCCCGCTGACCTGACCCAATCCGTCCGCTGCCGGGGTGATGGCCTCGGCGCCCTTGACCAGTTTAATGGCCCCCTTTTCCAAGCGGTAGGCGACCTCCGAGGTCTCCAGCATCGCCGACTGGTGCGAGATGGCCAAAATGGTGACCCGGCCGCTGAGTGCGCGCAGGGTTCGACAAATGGCGATTTCGGTCTCGGGGTCAAGGGCCGTGGTGGCCTCGTCCAGCACCAGGAGGGTGGGGTTTTTGACCAGCGCCCGGGCGATGGCGATCCGCTGCCGCTGCCCGCCGGAAATTTTGCTGCCCCGCTCGCCCACCACCGTCTGCATACCCTTGGGCAGGCGCTGTACGAAATCCCAGGCGCCGGCCGCGCGCAGCGCGCTTTCAACCTCTTTTTGGCTGAAGCCGGCATCGCCTAATGTCACGTTGACGAAAATCGAGTCGTGCAGCAGCAGCGTGTCCTGGGGGACGTAGCCGATCATGCGGCGCCAGCTGCGGATGTCGATGTCAGCCAGCGGCTGGTCGTCGATCCAGACCTCCCCAGCCTGGGGGCGGAGCAGCCCGATGATCAGGTCGGCCACGGTGGTCTTGCCGGCCCCCGAGGCGCCCAGCAGCGCCGTGAAGGAGCCCGCCGGAAGGACCAGCGACACGTCCCTCAAGATCGGGGTGCGATCGTACGCGAAACTGACGCCCTCCAGTCGGATCGCGCCCTCGAAGACGGCCGGCCGACTGCCGGGGTGGGCTTCCCGCTGGTTTTCGCCTTCCTGGATCTTCTCGGTCAAAGACCAGTAGGCGCTGTCGGCGGTTGCCATCTCCTGGTATTCTTCCTGCATTTTTTGGATGTTTTTCAAAACTTTTCGAATCAGGAAGATCATCGCCACAACCGTCGCCAGGGGCATTTTGAGCTGGATCAGGGCGATGTACAGGGCGACGGCCAGAAAGGCGATCATCAGGGGCTCCTGCAACGCCCCCAGGGTCGCCTTGCTCATCACCTTTTTCTGCAGCGCTTTGTTCAGCTTGGCGGTTTTGGCCTTCAGCACGGCGTCCACCGAACGTTCGCTGCCCATGGCCTTGAGCGACTTGATGGACTGCAGGCTGTCGGTCATCTGGGTGATCAGGGACTGGAGCAGGGTCGTCTGGCGTTTGCCCGCGCGCCGGGATTTTTGAATGAAGCGCCGCAGGGTGAAAACGATCAGAAGGCCGGCCACGATGGCGGTCAGCGTGGCCTTCCAGGAGACCAGCAGCGCCAGGGTGGTGTAGACCACCGATTCGATCAGGATGGAAGCCAGCTTGGCTCCGCTGTTGAAAGCGCTTGCCGCGCGGGTGGCCTCCGAAGACACGCCGTTGGTGAGGCGTCCGATGGGCTGGCGCAGAAAGTACTCCCAGCGGGTGTTGAACAGGGCGTGGAGCAGTTTGAGCCGCAGATCGGTGGCCACGTGGGCCACCGTGTAGCCCACCTGCTTGTTGGCCAGCAGAACCAGCAAGCACTTGAAGATGATGCAGACCAGAAAAAGGCCGAGCAGCAGGGCGACCGTCGCCGGCATGCCGATGGTGGCCACGCTGTCTCGCAGGTAGTGTTCCACGGGCTTGAAAATACCCAGAGACCCAGCCGTGCCGACGCTCTCCCCGGCCTGGGCGGCCAGCAGGGATTGGCTGCCGATCACGATGCTCAGAAACGGCAGCAGCATCGACAGGCCGAAGCCTTCGGCAATCCCGGCAAGGAGCAGCGACAGGATGGTGATGACGCTCTCCAGCGGGTAGCGGCGAACGAATGTGATCAGTAACTGCATGCTTGATTTCTTCTTGCGGGCCGTCTCTTCGCCCTGCCCGGGGCCGCGCCGGTCACGCTGCGGGACCCGGGAAATCCCCCGTGGCCTGCAGCGCGGCAAAACTCTCCGCGATCTGATCGACCTGCACAAGGGTGTGGCCCGCGCTCATGCTGCAGCGCAGCAGGGCCCCGCCGTCGGGGGTGGCCGGCGGCAGCACCAGGTTGACATAAACGCCGCGCGCCAGCAGGGCGCACCACCAGCGTACGACCGCTTCCGGGGAGTCCATGCGGATGGCGATGATGGGACTGACTTCAGGCCCCAGCCGCAGCCCGAGGTCCTGGAGGCGCTGATACAGCCGCCGGGCGTTTTCCCACAAGCGCTCGCGCAATTCGGGGCGGGCGCGCAAGTTGGCCAGCGCCTGGCGGGTGGAGGCAATCACCGAAGGCGAGGGCGAGGCGGTGAATACGTAGGGGCGGTTGGCGAAGCGGATCAGATCGAGTTCCGGGTGGTTGCTGACGCAGTAGCCGCCGATGGCCCCCAGGCTCTTGCTGAAGGTGCCGACGATGAAATCGACTTGGTCGGCCACGCCGGTTTCCTCGGCCAGGCCCCGGCCGTGGTCCCCCAGGACCCCCAGCGAATGGGCCTCGTCCACCAGCAGGTAGGCGCCGTAGCGGGCCTTCACCGCGGTGATGGCGGCAAGCGGCGCGCGATCCCCCAGCATGCTATAGAGCCCTTCGACAATCACCAGGGCATTGGCGGCGCGATCCCCCAGCCGCCGCAGACGCTTGTCCAGGTCGTCCGGGTCGTTGTGGCGAAAGCGGATGATATCCGCGCGGCTCAGCGTGCAGCCGTCGTAGATGCTGGCGTGGCAGTCGGCATCGATCACGACCGCGTCCCCGGGCCCAACCAGGGTGGCGATCATCCCGAGGTTGGCGACGTAGCCGGTTGAAAATACGATGGCATGCCGGCAGTCGAAAAAATCGGCCAATTCCTGCTCCAGGGCGACGTGGCCGCTGTAGGTGCCGTTGGCGGCCCGGGAGCCGGTGGTGCCGGTCCCGCTTTCATGCAGCGCCCGGCAGGCGGCGTCGATGCATTCCGGGTCGAAGGTGAGCCCCAGGTAGTTGTTGGTGCCGGCCAGAATCGTGCGGCGCCCGTTTACGATCGCCTCGGTGGGAGAGAGCAGTTTTTCCATCACCACGTTGACGGCCGCCAGTCCGTGCGCGGCCAGGTTTTGGCGCGTGGCCACCAGCTGCTGAAATTTGTCGAAAATAGCCACCGTCACCCCTCCCCGATGATCCGTTGAAGTTGCAGGGTCAAATCCTCAACCGTTCGAATGCGGGGCAGAAGGTTGAGTGGGACCGAAATGTCGAAGCGGTCCTCCAATTGCTCCAATAGCTTCATGACCTTCAAGGAATCGAAGTCGAGGTCCGCCACAAGATCGGTCTCCCCGGTGATCTCTGGATGCTCGGGCGCCAGGGATTTGATCATGCCGGTGACCTGCATCAGGATGTCGTCGTTGGGTTGCATGTTGGGGTCCTTTGCTCGGCAAAGTAGTGGCGTTTCATCCGGCCGCAAGGCAGGCGAGCGTCCGCCGCACGCCTTGGGGTAGGGTGATCCTCGGCACCCAACCGGTCTGGCGGCAAATGGCGGCGTTGTCGGCGGTCCAGTCGGTATGGCTGAGTTCGCGCACCTTGCCCGGCGTCAGCATCGGTGCGTAACCGAAGGCTCTGCCGGCCCTCAGGTTAAGGTCCGCCACGGACCGGACCAGGGGCCGCGGCAGCCTGAACCCGCGCACGGTTCGGCCGGTCGCCTGCGACACCGCTTCGATCACCTCCCGCCAGCAGTAGCCGCCGCGACGCCCGTCGTGAAGCTCGAAAACCTCGCCTTGCCAGACGGGCTGCTGCAGCAGGGCGACCACCGCCTCGGCCAGGTCTTCCGCAAAAATCATTGAAAACCGGGTTTTTTCATCAGCCACCAGGGGCGCGATGCCCCTGGCCATCCAGCGCAAGAGGGGAACCGTTTCCCGGTCGCCCGGTCCGTAAACCACCGGCGGGCGCAGCACCACCCAGGAAAGCCGCCCGGCCTCGGCTGCGAGTACCTCTTCGCCCAACCGCTTGCTGGCGGCATAAGGGGAGACTTGCGGCTCCCGGGCGGCCAGCGAGGAAAGCGACAAAATGCGGGGCGTCGGGTGCAGCCGCCCCGCGGCGCGCACCAGTCGCGCCAAGCCCGCCACATTGACGAGATTGAACTCTCGCTCCTCCAGCCCGCGCACGCGCCCGGCGCAGTGCACCAAGGCCTCCACCCCGGTCAGCAGCCGCGCCAGGCTCTCCGTGTCCTCAAGGCACCCCGGCACCCAGACCACCGCGTTTTGCGACCGGCGCTGCGGGCGGCCGGCGGGGCGATACATGGCGCGCAGTGCAAAGCCGGCTCGCAGCAGGCGCCGCATCACGGTGGCGCCGATAAAACCGGTCGCACCCGTCAGGGCCACGGTTCTGGATGGGGGGGAGGGTGAGGACACTTGGGGGGCTTTAGGCGCGCCCAGCCGCTGCACGCACGGCCTGTCGGGGCAGACAGTCGATGTCATCCTTGAGTCCCGGCAGCGCCACCTTGCCTTCGGCAATACGTTGCAGAAAATTGCGTTTGGCCTGGGAGCGCGCCAGCTTTCCGGAGGTGGTTCTGGGCAAGGTGTTGCGCGGAACGAGTTCGATGAAGCAGTCGATGCCCAGCTCCTGGAGTACCTGGCGCCGCACCACATTCCGAAGTTCCTCGCGCTTCTCCGGGTGGGTTTCGCGGCACTCGATCACCAGCACCGCTTTGTCTTCGCCGCCGACGCAGGTGACCGGAAAGGCGGAGGCGTCCGCCATTCGCACCGACGGCTGGCTTTCGGCGATATGCTCCAGGTCCTGGGGCCAGATATTGCGGCCGTTGATGATGATCAGGTCTTTCTGCCGCCCGGTGATCACGATGCTGCCCTCCGCGATATAGGCCAGATCGCCGGTGTTGAGCCACCCGTCCGGGGAAAGCACCTCGCGTGTCAGGGCCTTTTCTCCGAAGTAACCTAACATGACGCTGGGGCCCCTGACGAAAAGACTGCCGACATGCCTTTCGGGCAGCGGCCGGCCGTTGGGGTCGCGCACCGCGATTTCATGGTCGCCAAGAGGAACCCCGCATTTCACGAACTCCTTGCCCTTTGTCGAGCTGTCCGCCGTCTGCGGCAGCGGGATCGCCTGCTGGTATTTCGCCAGCGACTCCGGGTCGACGCGGTCGATCTGAAGCCCCTCGCCGGTGGGCGGGAAGCTGACCGCCAGCGAGCATTCGGCCATCCCGTAGCAGGCCAGAAAGGCGTTCTTGTCGAAACCGCTGGGGGCCATCATCTCGGCAAATCGCTGCAGGGGCTCCGGGCGAATCGGTTCGGCCCCGATCCCGGCGACCCGCCACGACGAGAGGTCGAACTGGGCGCCGGGGGCTTCCCCCAGGCGCTGCATGCACAGCTCATAGCCGAAGGGCGGGCTGAAGGAGATCGTTGCGCGGTTCTGGGATATCAGGGTCAGCCACATGCGGGGGCGCATCCCGAAATCCTGGGTGCAGAGGTAGTCCACCGAGAGCTGGGAGGCCATGGGTGAGAGCACAAAACCCACCAGCCCCATGTCGTGGTAGAAGGGCAGCCAGGACATGGCCCTGTCGCCGGGCCGGATCTTGGCGCCGTTTTGGATGATGTGCGCCAGATTGTTCATCACCGTCCGGTTGGTGATCATGACCCCGCGCGGAAAGCGGGTGCTTCCCGAGGTGTACTGCAGGTAGGCCAATTCATCCGGGCCGGAGGGCTGAAGCCGGGTTTCGGCCTCGGGCAATTCCAGCAGCGCGTCGGGGGTCCCCAGAAACTTGATCGCAAGGCCCGCGGCCGCCTCTTCCAGAAACGGCAGGAAAACGGGGGAGGCGACGGCCACTTGGGCGTGGCAGTTGATTAGCAGCCGGCGCAGCTGATCGACGTAGGCCCGGTGACCGCCCAAACGGATTGACGCCGGCAGCGGCACCGGAACCATGCCGGCATACTGACAGCCGTAAAAAAGACGCATGAAGCCCGGGTCGGTTTCGGCCACCACCGCCACTGTGGCGGATCGTTGGAGGTTCAGGCCGAGCAGCCGTCGGGCGATCGCGATGGCATCTTCTCTCAACTCGGCGTATGCTAGCGCATAGCCCAGTTTGCCCCTGGCCGTGTAAAAGTTGTAGCCCGTTTTGCCCAAAGCTGCATATTCCAACGCCTCGGTCAATGTGGCAAAATCACCATATCTCAGCGCCAACCCCTGTTCAGTGGGTGTTGCCTCAAGCATAATTGCCGTTTCCTTTCACCAGGGTGGGCTGTTGTATCAGCCAGCTCCTTACGCCAAGGTCATAAAGAGTTTTCATGGTGATATTCTTTTCACGCACCCGTCAACGGGGCGGGATCGGTTTTCGCCTTGACTCATGTCGTCTAGACCGTTGCCAGCCTGGTTTTCGGGCGAGGAGTCTTTGATTGCGCGCGCAGCCTGCCTCCACACGGGAGCGGCCTCAAAAAAAAACATCTGCCCTTTTGAGGGTTAGATGTGCTTTGCATGGATGCTGCAAGATCAGTCTCAAGGCGTTTATTTAAATTTTAAGGGTCTGTTTATCTTGCGTATCCTGTAGATGTTGCCCCGTAATACAGATACAGCGGGATTTATTTAATTTCTCATTATATAGCTTTTATTAAAAACAATCAAACAAAAATTCCATATTTTTTCGTAAACGGCCCGTGTTGGCGGCTCTGGAATTCTTCGGCGGCTGTCCCCCGGCCCATTAAGCCAGCCGTTTGAAAGACTTTTCCAGAAAACGCACCGACCACTGAATCCAGGTGGGGCGGCCGTGGGGGCAGTGCGACGGGTTGTCGCAGGCGTCCAGCTGGGCGAGCAGGGACTGAATCTGGGCGGGGCTCAGGGTCTGATGGGCGCGGATCGCGCCGTGGCAGGCGATGACCATCAGGCATTCGTCCAGGGCGGCGGGGACATCCGGTGCCAGGCCAGTTTCGGCCATTTTCTCCACCAGCGCGGTGACCAGCGGCCGGATTTCACCGCCTGCCAGCATGGCCGGGACGGCCTTGACCGCGAAGGTGTTGCCTCCGAAGGGCTCGATCTCAAGCCCCAACGCGGCCAGACGCGGCAGCAGCCCCTCGAGGAGCTGGGCTTCACGGAAGCCAAGCTCCACCGTCTCCGGCACCAGCAGCCTCTGGCTGGGCTGGCTGGACCGGCCGGCGCGGTGCGCCTTGAGCGCTTCGAAGAAGATGCGCTCGTGGGCGGCGTGCTGGTCGATCAGGATCAGGCCCTCGGGTGATTCGCAGACGATATAGGTGGCGTGCAACTGCCCGATCACCCGCAGGCTGCCGAAGCGCTGGGCGCGCCAGAGATCGGCTTGGCGGGCGGGGGGCGCCGCAGCGCTCGGGGACGGGCTGGCTGCGGAGGCCGGCAGGTCCAGTGGTGCAGCGGGCGGATGGCCGAACGTCGGGCGGGGTTCGGCCACCGTTTTTTCCGCGGCCTGCGTCCCGTCGGCGGCCGGTGGCAGCTGCCGGTGGGCGGAAAAGGCCGTGGCCGGCGGCTGCCATCGGGGCGCATCGGCGTTTTGCAGGGCATGGGCCACGGCTTTCACGATCACGTCATGCACCTCTTTGGGGTGCGCAAAACGAATCTCATGCTTGGTCGGGTGCACGTTGACGTCCACCTGATCGAAGGGGACCGTCACAAACAAGACCCCCACCGGAAACTGGCCTTTCATCAGGCGCCCGCGAAAGCCTTCGAAAAGGGCGTGCTGAACCACCCGGTCGCGCACGAAACGCCCGTTGACATAGACAAAGATGCCCCGCGAGGTGGTTCGCGTAAAGCGCGCGGAGGCCACCCAGCCGTGGCCGCGGGCGTGGCTGTCGTCGAATTGGAAAGCTTGCAGGGCGGGCTGCAGCTCGCGGCCCAGAATGTCCGCCACCCGGTCCAGCGGTGCGGCCGCGGGGGGCCAGCTTTTGACCGTTTTGCCGTTGTGGGTCAGCTTGAACTGGATCCCGGGCCAGCCCATGGCGATATTGGCCACGGCATCGGCGATATGGCCCATTTCGGTGGAGACCGTTTTGAGAAATTTGCGCCGCGCCGGGGTGTTAAAAAAAAGCTGGCGCACGCTGACCATGGTGCCGGGCGGCGCGCCGGTTTCGACCACCTTCTGGATGCGGCCGCCTTCCACCGTGATCTCGGTGGCCGTGTCGGCGTCGGCTTCGCGGCTGACCAGCGTGAAGCGCGAAACCGAAGCGATGCTGGGCAGGGCCTCGCCGCGAAAGCCGAGGGACTGGATGGCGAAGAGGTCCTGGTCCTTGAAGATTTTGCTGGTGGCATAGCGCTCCAGGGCCAGCAGGGCGTCGTCGCGGCTCATGCCGCTGCCGTCGTCCGCCACCCGGATCAGCGACCGGCCGCCCTGGCCGATCTCGATGCTCACACGGCGGCTGCCGGCATCCAGCGAATTTTCCACCAACTCCTTGACCACCGCGGCGGGCCGTTCGACCACCTCGCCGGCAGCGATTTTGTTGGACAGAATTTCGGGTAGGATCCGGATGCGTGCCATGGGGGTGAAAGCGGCCGGTCTCAGGCCTTGGCTGAATCCGGTTTGGCGGTAAAAAAACGCAGCAGGTATTCCTCTTCGGAGGGTGAGAGGTCGAATTTCGCGCCGGCCTTTTCAACCAGTTCGACCAGCGAGCGGCCGGGGGTTTCGGTGCGCTCGGTGGAGATCCATTTTACGGCTTTGCGGATTTGTTCACCTTGGGGCTGCAGACTCATTGGGGTCCTCTGGGGTTGGGGGGGGGTTAACCGCCTTGATTATAGCCCCTTAAGCGGCCGGGCGCAAGCCGCCACCTGCGGCTTACAGGGGCGGCCGGCGGCGGTGATGATCGGTGGCCTGCTCGAAGTTGTAGGCCACCCGGAAGAGGCGGCCCTCGTTGAAATGCGGGCCAAGCAGCTGCAGGCCGATGGGCAGGCCGGCTTCTGAAAAGCCGCAGGGGATCGACATGCCGGGGATTCCGGCGAGGTTGGCCGACAGGGTGAACATATCGGATAGGTACATGGTCAGGGGGTCGTCGACCTTTTCGCCGATTTTAAAGGCCGGCGTCGGGGCCACCGGCGAGATCAGCACGTCGCAGCTTCCAAAGGCCGCCGCAAAATCCTCCCGGATGAGCGTGCGCACCTGGGAGGCCTTGCCGTAATAGGCGTCGTAGTAACCGGCCGACAGGCAGTAGGTCCCGATGATGATCCGGCGCTGCACCTCGCGGCCGAAACCCCGGGAGCGGGTGCTGCGGTACATTTCCATCAGATCGGTTTTGCTGGTGTCGCGGAAGCCGTATTTGACGCCGTCGTAACGGGCCAGGTTGGAGCTAGCCTCGGAGGGCGCGATGACGTAGTAGGCGGCCACGGCGTAGGCCGCGTGGGGCAGGGAGACCTCCACGCATTCGGCGCCGAGGTCCTGGAGAACCGCCACGGCCTTCTCGACGGCCGCAGCCACTTCGGGGTCGAGCCCCGCGGCGGCTTGGTATTCGCGGGGGATCCCGACCGTCACGCCGCGCAGTCCCTTTTGCAGAAAAGTGGTGTAATCCGGAACCGCTTCGGGCACCGCGGTGGAATCCTGCGGGTCATGGCCCGCAATGGCGTTCAGCAGCAGTGCGGCGTCGCTGACATCCTTGGCTAGCGGGCCGATCTGGTCCAGCGAGGAGGCGAAGGCCACCAGGCCGTAGCGTGACACCCGACCGTAGGTGGGCTTGAGGCCGACCACGCCGCAGTGCGCGGCCGGCTGCCGGATGGAGCCGCCGGTGTCCGAGCCCAGGGCGCCGAGGCACATTTCGGCCGCCACCGCAGCGGCCGACCCGCCGCTGGACCCTCCCGGGATGCGGCTGAGGTCCCAGGGGTTGTGGGTGGGGAAAAACCCGGAGTTTTCGGTGGAGGAGCCCATGGCAAACTCGTCCATGTTGAGCTTGCCCAGGAGGATCGCACCGGCCGCTTTCAGCCGCTGAATCACCTCGGCGTCGTAGGGCGGGACGAAATTTTCCAGGATCCGGGAGGCGCAGGTGGTGCGCAGGCCGCGGGTGCAGATCAGGTCCTTGACGGCCAGCGGAATGCCGGTCAGTGGGCCGCCGCCGCCGTCAGCCAGGACCTGGTCGGCCCTGCGGGCCTCGGCTAGGGCGCTGTCGGCGGCCACGGTGATAAAGGCCCTGACCCGCGGGTCGACCGCCGCGATGCGGGCCAGCAGCGTCTCGGTCAAGGCCACCGCCGTAATCTCGCGGCGCCTTAAACGTTCTCGGGCTTGATGGATCGTCAGTTCGTGTAATTCCATGGCGTGGTGTTCTCTCCGGCGTTTCGGGAAGGTTGGCTTCGGTGGCCGCCTTGCGGTCAGGTAATGACCTTGGGCACCAGAAAGCTGCCGTCTTCCTTGGCGGGGGCGTTGGCCAGGGCCGCCGCGTTCTCCAGGTGGGGCGTGAGGACGTCCGCGCGAAAGGCGTTGGTCAGTGAGATGGCGTGGGAGGTGGGGGCGACGCCACTGGTGTCCACCCCGTTGAGGGTATCCACATAGGCCAGAATGTCGCCGATCTGGCCGGCGAAGGTCTCGATGGCGGCCTCCTCCAACTCCAGGCGCGCCAGGGCCGCCACGTGCAATATTTCTTCCTTGGTGATTTTCATTGAATGGCTCCCGTGTTTCCGAACGTTGTTCAGCGGCTGACCACCAGGCCGTCAAACTTTTCATTTTTGAGCCGCTTTAGGACCGCCTGGGCGGCGGCGCGATCTTTGAAAGCGCCCACCCGCACCCGGTGCCAGGTGCCCGAAGCGGGAACCTGGGCGCTGACCCGGTAGGCGGCAAACCCCTTGGCCTGGAGGCTCAGGACCAGGCGGGCGGCATCCGCCGGGTCCTTCAGGGAGGCCACCTGGATGGTCAACTCACCGTCGGCGGCCGGCTGCGCCGCAGGCTGCGGTTTGGCCGGAGGCGGTTTGGCCGTGGGCGCCGGCTTGGCCGTGCCTTGCGGGGGGGACGTGGTCCGGGTGGCCAGTTTGAGACTTTTTTTGGTCCTCGCCGTGTTGCCACTGTCGGTGACCGCAGCCCCTGCGGCGGCGGGTGGGGCTCCGGGGTTGGGCAGGGGATCGTCGCCGGTTTTTTTGAGGGCCTCGTAAAAATCGAGGTTGGACCAGTCGCCGGCCGCCTCCTGGGTGAGGGCGGTGCGCTGCTGCTCTTCGGTGAGCAGGCGGGCCTTCATTTCGGCCAGTTCGGTTTCCAGCTTGGCGATATCGAAGCGCAGCGGGGCCGTGCCCCGCCCGACCCACACCCCCAGGCCGAACATCCAGGCCGAGAGCGCAAAAAACCCGAGGATTTTCAAACCCAGCCTGCGGCCGGTGCCGGAGGCCGGCTTTTGCTTGCCGGTTCCCATCGCCGCCGGTTACATGCTCTCGGGGGCGGAAACCCCCAGCAGGTTCAACCCGTTACGGATGACTTTCTGAACCGCCAGTACCAGGCACAGACGGGCCTGGGTCAGCGCCGGATCGTCGGTCAGCACCCGGTGCCGGTTGTAGTAGGCGTGAAAAGCGGCCGCAAGGCCCATCAGGAAATAGGTGATGCGGTGGGGCTCCAAAAGCTGGGCGCTTTGCGCCACCACCTCGGGGTAGCGGGCGAGCGCCTTGAGCAGTTGAATTTCCTCGGGCGCGGTGAGCGGCGCCAGCAAGGCCTCGGATGGGGGCTCAAGTGCGACGCCGTTTTCGGCGGCCTTGCGGCTGATGCTGGCGATCCTGGCATGGACGTACTGCACGTAGTAAACCGGGTTGTCGTTGGTCTTCTGTTTGGCCAGCTCGAGGTCGAAATCAAGTGGACTGTCGTAGTGGCGGGTCAGAAAGATGAAGCGCGCCGCGTCGCGGCCGACCTCATTGATCACGTCGCGCAGGGTCACGAACTCCCCGGCGCGGGTGGACATGGCCACGGGCTGGCCGGCGCGCAGCAGGTTGACCAGTTGCACCAGGATGACGTGGAACTGGTCGCGCCGTCGGCCGGAGGCCTCGATTGCCGCCGTCATGCGGGGCACGTAGCCGTGATGGTCGGCCCCCCAGACGTCGATCACCCGCTCGAAGCCGCGTCGGAACTTGTCCTCGTGGTAGGAAATGTCCGAGGCGAAATAGGTCGTCAGGCCGTTGTTGCGCACCACCACGCGGTCCTTCTCGTCGCCGTAGTCGGTGGTTTTGAACCACAGGGCCCCGTCCTTGGGATAGATCAGCCCGCTTTCGCGGAAGGCGGAGATGGCCCGGGCTACCTTGCTGCTGTCGTAGAGCGACTGTTCGCTAAACCACCGGTCGAAGCCCACCCCGAAAGCCTCCAGGTCCTCGCGGATGCCGCTTAAGATGCGGTCGGCGGCGTAGCGGGCGCAGATCGCGACGGCCTCGTCCGTCTCCAGCCGGAGGATGTCGGTTCGGCCGGCGGCGTGGAGTTCGCGGGCCAGCTCGCCAACGTAAGCGCCCTGGTAGCAGTCTTCGGGAAAGGCCTCCGGCGGGTCGCCGGCGTACAGTTCGCGGTAGCGCAGATAGACGCTGCGGCCCAGGGTGTTGATCTGGCGTCCGGAGTCGTTGATGTAGTACTCTCGCTGGACGTCGTAGCCGCAGAAGGCCAGGATCCTGGCCACCGTGTCGCCCACCGCGGCCCCGCGGCCGTGGCCGACATGCAGGGGGCCGGTGGGGTTGGCGCTGACGAACTCCACCTGGACTTTCCGGCCGCGACCCTGCCGGGAGGCACCGAAGCGGGCGTCGGCGCTGTGGATGGCCTGCACCACCGGCTGCCAGGCGGCCGGCGGGATGAAGAAATTGATGAAGCCCGGCCCGGCGATTTCGGTTTTGGCCAGCAGGCCCTCGCTGTCCTCCAGATTATCGATCAACGCCGCGGCGATTTTACGGGGCGCCATTTTCTGATGGGCGGCCATCACCATCGCCAGGTTGGTGGAGAAGTCGCCGTGGCTTTCGATCTTGGGCTCTTCGATGAGTACCTCGGGAAGCTGCTCCGAGGAAAGCGCCCCGCGCTCGTAGGCGCGCCTGGCGGCCTGCAGCACCAGGCGTTGAATTTTTTGTTTCATTAAAAACCCGCTCCTGTGATAATGAGCTTCTCTTAAAACGGGACGACCCGTCCTGGCCGGATCGTGTGCGGGCCGCCGGGTCGTGTGCTTTTGGCAAAGAAGCCAATTCATAAAGAGTTTTGCTACTCAAGTCAAGATCCTTCGGCCCCCTCGAAGGGCCTTGGAGCCCCGTTCGGCCGGGACCCGGGCGTAAGGGGGGCGCGTACCTGCGGGAGGAACCGATGCTGGTCAAAAACTGGATGAGTCGTGAAGTGATCACGGTGGATGCCAATCAGTCTCTGCACGAGGCCATTCGCCTGACCAAGGAGAAACGGATCAACAGCCTGCCGGTGCTGGACCGCGGCAACCTCGTGGGCATCATCAGCGACCGGGACCTGAAGGAGGCCTCGGCCTCCGACGCCACCACCCTGGACGTTCACGAACTGATGTTCCTGATCTCGAAGATCAAGGTCCGCACCGTGATGACCCCCAACCCCATCACCGTGCTTCCGGACCACACCATCGAGGAGGCCGCGGCGATCCTGCTGGAGCACCGCATCTCCAGCCTGCCGGTCTTGACCGTCGCCCGGCAGATGGTGGGCATCATCACCCGCTCGGATATGTTCAAGGTGATCATCTCCCTCACCGGGCTGGGGAAAAAAGGCATCCAGATGGCGCTGCGGCTCAGGGCCGAAGACGGCGAGATCCAGCGTGTGCGCGAGGTGCTGCGGCGCTACGGCGTCCGGGTGATCAGCATCCTGAGCTCGGCCGAGGAGCTCTCCGGCGGCTTCCGCAAGGTCTATTTCCGCTTCGAAAACCTCAACCGCGCGGACCTGCCCGAGCTGCTGGAGGCGGTCAAATCCCAGGCGACGGTTCTCTACGTGGTGGATCACCGCGAGAACCAGCGGATGATTTTCGCCGACGCCTGAAGCCGCCTCGAGATGCAGCGCAACGCAGAAAATGGGCTTCTAAGGAACTCACCGCTAATCCACGCAGGTGCGGGTTTTTTCGAAGACCGCAGCTTTATCTCAAGCGCTTGTTGAGGTCGGCGATTTATGTCCCATCGTCCCGGGCCGAGCATCGCAGCAGCCGGCGACAAAGGCCCTGTGGCTGTTTGAGCGCCAGCGAGTTCCACAGGGCCCGCCGGCTGCGAGAAGCGCAGGGCAGCCCGAAGGGCCCCGGGACACGGGCGGTTTTTTTTGGTTCGTTTTCTTTTCCGCAAAAGAAAATGAACAAAGAACAAGGGGAGTTGTGAATCCCGACCTGTCCCCGGGGTGCCCGTCAAGGTTCCTTTCTGACAAAAACCGCAGCACGGCGGGGTAAAATGCTTTTTGCGGAACCGTCAAGGAGGATTGATGCAACTCTTGCAAGACACCATCGGTGGGATCCAGGCGCCGGACCCTTCCGTTGCCGCTGCCGCCCGCGAGCGGCTGCGGCAGCAGGCCCGGCCCGCCGGCAGTCTCGGCCTGCTTGAAGACGTCGCAATCCGCCTGGCGGGTATTTTCGGCACCCTGGACGTCCACCTGCGGGAAAAGGTGGTGATCACCTGCGCGGGCGACCACGGCATCTGCGCGGAGGGCGTCAGCCTGTTTCCCCAGGAGGTAACCCCCCAGATGGTCTACAATTTCCTGAACGGCGGCGCCTCGGTCAACGTTCTGGCCCGGCATGCCGGGGCCCGCGTGATGGTGGCCGATCTGGGTGTCGCCGCGGACTTCGACCCCGGCCTGCCGATGTTTCACAAGAAAGTCGGCCGCGGCACGGCCAATTTCGCCGTTGGGCCAGCCATGTCGCGGGACCAGGCGGCGCGCAGCATCGCGGCCGGGATCGAGATCGTCGCGGAACTGGCCTCGCAAAAGGCGCTGCACCTGCTGGGCACCGGTGATATGGGGATCGGCAACACCAGCCCCTCGACGGCCATCATTGCGGTTTTTTCGGGCCGCCCGGTGGCCGAGGTCGTCGATCGGGGCACGGGGGTCGACGACCAGGGGCTGCGCCGCAAAATCGCGGCCATCGAAAAGGGGTTGGCCGTCAACCGCCCGGACCCGGCCGACCCGTTGGGGGTACTGGCCAAGGTCGGCGGGTTTGAAATCGGCGGGATCGCCGGGCTGATCATCGGGGCCGCGGCCCACCGCGTGCCGGTGGTCTGCGACGGCTTCATCTCCACCGCCGGCGCCCTGATCGCCTGCGCCCTGGCGCCCTCCGCGCGAGAGTACCTTTTTGCCAGCCACCTCTCGGTGGAGGCCGGCCACGGCGCCATGCTGGCCCACCTGGGCCTGGTCCCGCTCTTCGATCTCAAGTTCCGCCTGGGCGAGGGTACCGGCGCGGCCCTGGCCATGGAGCTGATCGACGCGGCCACCCGGGTGCTGGCCGATATCCGGACGTTTCAGGAGGTGGCCATTGCCGACGCCCAAAAAGGCTGAGGTTGCGCCAAAGGCCCCATTTCGGCGTTGCGCTGCGCCGCGTGATGGCTGCGGCGTAGCGGCGTACGCCTCGCCCCCCGCGGCTTGCGCGCCTTGAACTGGGGCCTTTG
>JAJDNY010000201.1 GCA_022340425.1 Desulfobacteraceae bacterium
CGGCGGGAACTCCGGCGGGAACTCCGGCGGGAACTCCGGCGGGAACTCCGGCGGGAACTCCGGCGGGAACTCCGGCGGGAACTCCGGCGGGAACTCCGGCGGGAACTCCGGCGGGAACTCCGGCGGGAACTCCGGCGGTAAATAGGAAGAGCTCCGAAATCGATTTTAAAAGTAGTCCCGATGGTAGTAGTGCCGGAGCCATCGGGAATACTGGCGGCAGTGGTGATATTGGGAAATATTGAGAACAACTATAATTTTATGCTTTTTTCAACGAGCAGAAAAAATCCATATCCCTTATTCATAGGTGTTTATCCCTGATCTTGGGGCGAATCGGCTTTTGTGTTTTGAACAACCGGCGAACAACCAAATTTCGACGGCGGGGTCTGGTTTGGGGTGTTTTCGGTGCCGGCACCATTTTACTGCCCGATTTTTTTCAAGGCTTCCCGGACACGGGCGGGGGTCATGGGAAGCTGCAGCATCTTGGCGCCGGTCGCATCGTAAACCGCCGTGGCCAGCACGCCCCCCATGCAGACGATCGCGGGCTCACCGCCCCCCTTGGGGGGCAGGGAGGGATTGGGCACCAGCACGGTCTCAATTTTCGGGAGCCACGAAAAGCGCGGCATCGCGTAAGTGTCGAAATTGGTGTCCAGCAGCCGGCCATTTTCAAATCGCACCTCTTCGGCCAGGGCATAGCCCAGTCCCATGGTGATGCAGCCTTCCATCTGAATCGTGGCCCCTTGGGGATTGACCACCTGCCCCATGTCCTGGGCGCACACAACGCGTTTGACCATGATTTTCCCGCTCTTTTTATCCACCTCGACCTCGGCCATGGCCGCCACATATGTTTCGGCATCGATGCCGCAGGATATTCCGCAACCGCGGCCGCTGGGGGGCCTCCCCGCTTTCCAGCTAAACTGCGCCGCGGCCGCTTGCAGGACGCCGCGCATGCGCTGGTCCTGCAGATGCGCCAGGCGAAACGCCAAAGGATCCTGCCCCGCCTTGGCGGCCATGATGTTCATGTGCAGATCGCGGGCGTAGACATTGGTGTTGGCCCCCGGCGCCCGCCAAGGCCCGACGGCAAAAGGGTGAATCCCCGAACCGATGCGCCATTCACCGAAGACCGTTTCACGGTGATGGGGAATCTCGTAAAAATTCTCACAGCCTCTTTTACCGGCAAAATAGACCTTGTAGTCCCAAAAGGACATCTGGCCGCCGCCGGTAAGCCCCGACCGGATTTTGACCACGGCGGCCGGTCGAAAGGTATCGAAAAAGAACTCCTCCGCCCGGCTCCAGATCACCATGACCGGTTTTCCGGCCTGCCGGGCCAGGCGGGCGGCTTCAACGGCCTGTTCGGAGGCCGACTTGCCGCCGAACCCGCCGCCGACAAAGGGTGCGATGACCCGGACGTTTTCGGTTGGCAGCCCCAGTGCCTGGGCGACGCGCTCCTGGACGCCGAAGGGCGTCTGGGTCGAGGCCCAGACGGTGGCCTTGTCTTTTTCCACAGCCGCCAGGGCCGTGTGGGTCTCCATTGGGGCGTGGGCCACGTAGCTGTTCAAATAGGTTTCCTCGATGATGGCGGCGGCGCGCGCTTCGCCCGTTTTCAGATTTCCGGCCTCCGAGGCAATGGTGGGCTGCGGGGCCCGTTGAAGCAAATGGTCGAAAATCGTCTGGTCGTCGATGCCGGTGGCGGGCCGGTCAAAATGGGCCTTGATGCGCGCCAGGGCCTTTTCGGCCCCGTCCGGGCGGGGGTGCAAAACGGCGATCAGATCGCCGTCGCGCACGATTTGGACATCTTTCATTTTTTCCGCGGCGGAAGTGTCCACCCGCAGGCGTCTGGCGCCGTGGGCTGGTGGACGCAGGATTTTGGCGTAAACCATCCCCGGCAGGCGAATGTCCCCCGCGTACTGGGCCCGTCCGGTGACCTTATCGAAAGCATCCCGCCGCAGATAGGGCTTGCCGCTGATGGTGTACTCGGCTGCGAACTTGAGCGGCGGGAGCACTTTAAGATGCCTTTCGATGATCTTGCCGGCGGTCAGTTCCCCGTAGGTGACCCGCGACATGGGGCGGTGCTTGTCGAAGATAATCCCGCTTTGGGTGACCAGCCGATCGACCGGACACAAAAGCCGTTCGGCGGCCAGTTCCTTCAAGACGCCCTTGGCCTCGCTGGCGGCTTCCTTGACAAAGGTGCCGTAATAGCGGGTTGACAGCGACCCCCACGTACCGGCGTCCCACGGGCAGAGGCCCGTATCCCCCATAACCATGTCCACCGACTCGTAGGTAACGTCCAATTCTTCGGCCATCATCTGGGCGAATGAGGTGATGGGCCCCTGGCCCATTTCAATTTTTCCCACAAAACAGGTGACCCGGTTGTCCGTGCCGATTTTAAGAAAGGCGTTGAAATCCTCGGGCACCTTGCTGCCGCGATAGCCTTCCCGCGGTGCGCGGGCATCCACGGTGATGTCGCCCACCGAGCAATAGACAATCAGGCCACCGCCCAGCATTCCCATGCGCTTGAGAAACTCCCGACGCCCCATCGGAGGGAAGGCGGATGACGGTCTGGACTGGGTTTTCACGAATGGGTCCCTGGCTTTCATGAGCGTCCTCCCCGCAGTTCTGCCGCGGCTGTCTCAATGGCCTGGACAATGCGGACATGGGCACCGCAGCGGCAAAGGTTGTCGTCCATTTCGGCGATGATCTGATCGCGGGTCGGCCTGGGGTTCGCCGCGAGCAGGCTGTAGGCCCGCAGAATCATGCCGGGGGTGCAGAACCCGCATTGAAGCGCGTCAAATTTGATAAATGCCTTCTGCAGAGGGTGAAGCCGGCCGTTTTTGGCGAGCCCTTCGATGGTGGTGACGCGGCTGCCCGCAACCGATCCAATCGTAATTTGACATGACGGTGTTGCCTCCTCCTCCACGAGCACGGTGCAAGCGCAGCACACCCCTTCGCCGCAGCCGAATTTTGTGCCGGTCAGGCCAAGTTCCGTCCGCAGAACCCATAACAGCGACCGCTCGCCGTCAACTTCAAGGCTTATGTTTTCGTCATTGAGGACAAATTGGATCCTTTCCATCATGCATAGCCTCCCCTTTTTGACGTGTTGACCTTCCTCCGGGTGTCAGCCCATTCCGTTGGGTGGTGCCTGGGGCCGTCGCCATTGGCGGTGATCCGGCGACACAAATTGCTTTCGAGCGCGAGGCGCGGAAAAAACCGGCGCTTGGCGAAGGCCGGTAAGGAGGAAACAGCATCCCCTTTCGAACCGGGAGGTTCTTTTCCCTAAAAGCATTCGACTGGGGTCATGGTGAAGCCCGTCAGTTCCGCCGCTTCCAAGGCCTGTCGCATTCTGCTCCCGATGAAGAGCTCGGTTAGAATCCCATCGACCCTGAAGATCTGCCGAGTCCCAACCGACTGTCTGCGCAGACATATTTTCTCCGCCTCGAGAACTGCTTTGACGCCGGTCATTTCCGTGTAGGTTGACCGCTGCCAGTCAAACGCGTCCAGGTTTCCAAGAATGTTCATAAAAGTGTAGTTCGAGTCTACGGCGCCTGTCTCCCTGCAAATCACCGCCACTGGTATGAACTGAACGGATTCGGGCTCCACGGATTCGACAACGGATCGAAACTTTCGAGATACTACGGAGAAGACCTGAATACCCATGAGAAAATCCGGTTTCCTCACGTTTTGGCGGCGGTAGATCAACCGCGCCCGGGTTTTTGGCACCTCTATAGGCTCCCCCTTGTAATAGCCGGCAAAAGGCTCGGTGTCTTCCATGTCTTCGATAAAAAGGCCCTTTTCATCTCCGAGCGGAACGATCTGATAAACCACACCCACTTCCTTCCCCCTCAGTTCAAGAGTTCGCTTCCATTCACCAGGCGGGTGCGAACGTTCGTCAGCAAAGTGTGCAGGTTCGTCAAAGCTTCCTGGCGTGTGAGGTTCCCCATTTCATATTGCATGCGAATATTGTCTATCCTGGCAGCCATTCGAGCCGTGTATGAAGGGTGAGAGCCCA
>JAJDNY010000202.1 GCA_022340425.1 Desulfobacteraceae bacterium
CTCGCGCATCCCGGGGCCGCCCATGGGGCCTTCATAGCGGATTACGACCACGTCCCCCGGGCGGATGGCCCCGGTCATGATGGCCTCGGTGGCCGCCTCCTCGGTGTCGAAGACCCGTGCCGGCCCCTCGTGGCGCATCATTTCGGGCCGCACGGCGGACTGCTTGACCACGCAGCCTTCGGGGGCCAGGTTGCCGAAAAGAACCGCCAGCCCGCCCTCCGGGTGATACGGCGAGTCCAGCGGGCGGATCACCGCGGGGTCCAGGACGCGTGCGTTGGCGAGGTTTTCGCCGACTGTGGCGGCGCTGACCGTCAGACAGGCGGGGTCTATCAGCCCGCCCGCGAGCAGCGTCTGCATCAGCGCCGGGATGCCGCCTGCGCGGTCGAGGTCCTCCACATGGTCCTTGCCGCCGGGGCTGAGCGAACAGAGGTGGGGGGTTTGGGCGCTGACGGCGTTGATCATCTCCAGGTCGAAGTCCACCCCGGCCTCGCGCGCCAGGGCGCTCAGATGCAGGACGGTGTTGGTCGAGCAACCCAGGGCCATGTCCACCGTCAGGGCGTTGCGAAAGGCATCGGGGGTCAGGATCCGGCGGGGCGTCAGGCCCTCGGCCAGCAGGGTGAGCACCTGCATCCCGGCGGCTTTGGCCAGCCGGATGCGGGCCGCCATGACCGCCGGGATGGTGCCGTTGCCGGGAAGCCCCAGACCGATGGCTTCGGTCAGGCAGTTCATCGAGTTGGCGGTGAACATGCCGGCGCACGACCCGCAGGTGGGGCAGGCCGCGTCTTCGATTTCGGCCAGCTCGGCGGGCGTCATCCGGCCGGCCCTGACCGCCCCGACCGACTCGAAAACCGTGATCAGGTCGATTTTTTCCCTGCCTCCGCCCGGCCGTCGACCGGCCAGCATCGGACCGCCGGAAACCACGATCGCCGGCAGATCCAGGCGCGCGGCAGCCATCAGCATTCCCGGTACGATCTTGTCGCAGTTGGGCACCAGCACCAGGGCGTCCAGGGCGTGGGCGGTGGCCATGACCTCGATGGTGTCGGCGATCAGCTCGCGGCTGCCCAGCGAGTACTTCATGCCCACGTGGTTCATGGCGATGCCGTCGCAGACCCCGATGGTGCCGAACTCGATGGGGGTGCCGCCGGCCATGTAGATGCCGGCCTTGACGGCCTCCACGATCTTGTCCAGGTGGATGTGGCCGGGGATGATGGTGTTGGCCGAGTTGGCGATCCCCACCAGCGGGCGCCGGATCTCGGCATCGGTATACCCCATGGCCTTGAAGAGGGCCCGGTGGGGCGCCCGGCCGATGCCGTCTTTGACGCTGTCGCTTTTCATGGCTTCCTTTCGCGTTTTCCAAAAAAAAATCCGTTACCGGCCCTTGGGCTGATAACGGATTTTTTCCTGGTGTGGATGGTGCGCTTAGGCCATTATCAACCCATTATCCCCGCAGCGGAGGACGAGGTCCGCTACGAGGACGCTAATAAGGCTAATAATGAGGATAAGGGCGCTGGAAATCATCGGGTCCCGGATTGGATTGATAGAATAAACAAACATTAGCAGCAAGCCGATAAGCTGTCAAGACATTTTTGTCGCCGGCGGCGACGCGGTGGCGGACGCCCCGTTTCCTGGGGCAATACATCTGCCAGCGTGACTTCGGGTAGCGCCCGGGTGGCGCTTTACTTCACTCCGGAATTTTGGTAGGGCTTGCGCCTGTCAGCCAAACCGGCCTTGGGGTTTCGCCCGGGCGGCCTCTGGGGTCCGTGATCGGGTGGGGAGAAAAAAGTATGCAACTTTCTGAACAGCAGCAGCGCGCCGTGGCCTATATGGGGACCCCGACCCTGGTGGTGGCGGGTGCCGGCTCCGGCAAAACCATGACCCTGACGGCCAAGATCGACCAACTGGTGCGCTCGGGCTTTGAACCCGAGCGGATCCTGGCGATCACCTTCACCAACAAGGCCGCCGAGGAGATGAAAACGCGGCTGGTGAGCCTGACGGGTTTGCCGGCTTTCAAATTCCCCTGGGTGCGAACCTTCCACTCCGCCTGCCTCCGGATCCTCAAGGCGCACTGCGGGCTGCTGGGCTACCAGCCGGCCCTGCAGGTTTTAGCCGAGTACCAGCAGTTGAAAACCTTCAAGGAGATCGTCATCGGCCGCCTGAACCAGGACAAGAAACACGTGCCGGCGGTTCGCGCCCATATTTCGCACGCCAAGAACTCCGGCAATCCCGCCGCCTATTTCGACCGCAAACCGCGCGTGGGCAATATCCGCCTCACGGACGCCTATCGGCTCTACGAGCAGACCCTGAAAGCCATGAACGCGGTCGATTTCGACAATATCCTGCTCCTCACCCGGGATCTGCTGCGCGATCACCAGGCGGTGCGGGACCATTACCGCAAGCTGTTCAGGTACATTCTCTGCGATGAGTACCAGGACACCAACAACCTGCAGGAAGAGCTGACCCGGCTGCTGCTCAAAGACGGCAATCTCTTCTGCGTGGGCGACGATTGGCAGGCGATCTATTCCTTCCGCGGAAGCAACGTGGACCATTTCCTCGGCTTCTCCCGAACCTATCCGGGCGCCAAGGTGTTCCGCCTGGAGCAGAATTTCCGCAGCGCCGACGAGATCGTTCAGGTGGCCAACGACCTCATCGGTTATAACGACCACAAGATGGACAAGGCCTGCTTTTCAGACAAGCGCGGCGGCGTGGTTGAACTCCATGATTTTTTTGACGAGGGAAAAGAGGCCGACTGGGTGGCCCGCAAAGTCCAGAAGTTCAACCGCGGCGGGATCGCCTATGACCAGATGGCGGTGCTTTATCGAACGAAATTCTGCTCCCTGGCCTTTGAGCAAACATTCCGCGCGCGGGGCATTCCCTACCGCTTGCTGGGCGGCAAGGGGTTTTTCGACCGCAAGGAAGTCCTCGATCTCAACTGTTATGTCACGGCCGCCGTCTTCCCCAAGGACGACGTGGCATTCGAGCGGATCCTCAACACCCCCAAGCGGGGGATCGGCCCCGGGACGGTCAAAAAACTGGCCGCGATGAAGACCGGCGCCATGAGCCTGCAGGATGCCGCCCGCCAGGCGGTGGCGGACAAGCTGCTGACCCCCAAGCTCTACCGCAGCCTGACCGAAGTCCTGGATCTGCTGGACGACATCCGCGACATGCAACCGGCTGCCGCATTTCAGGAGGTCATCGCCCGGCTCCAGTATCTCGATTACCTGAAGGCCTACGCCCAGGGCAATTCCATGGACTTCACCGCGCGGGAGGAAAACATCCAGCAGCTGATCTACTCGGCCTCCCAGAAAGAGACCCTGCTTGACTACCTCGAGGAGGCCGCCCTGGTCAAGGAGGACAAGCCGGATGACGAACAGGCGCCCTCCGGGGGGGTCAACCTCTCCACGATCCACGCCGCCAAGGGGCTGGAGTTCGGGGTGGTGTTCGTTGTGGGCTGCGAGGAGCAGCTCTTCCCCCACTGGAAAGCCCTCGAGGAGCGCGCCGGAATCGAAGAGGAGCGCCGCCTGATGTATGTCTCGGTCACCCGCGCCGAACGCTACCTCTACCTGTCAAGCGCCGATTACCGCAAGGGGCAGTACAACTGCCGCAGCCGCTTTCTAAACGAGATTGCCGAGCTTTTGGGGTAGCGGAGGCGCCGGCCCCCAACGGCGGTCGGGCCCCTCGACCGCGCCGGCATCCCGGCGGCCGGGGGGGTGTGATGCCCCGGGTCGGCTACTGCGACTGCCGTTCGCGCTCCAACTCCTCCGGCGTCATGGTCCAGAAGGGCGTGCCGTCCTTTGTCAAGCGCACCTTGAACTCGAAAAAGTCCCCCTTTTTGACCTTGGAGGCCATGAACACGTCAGTGCCGTCGAATTCCGCCCAGGCCCCCCGGATCTTGACCTTGTCCCCCTTCTTGACGCCGATTGCCGTGCGGTCCGCAAACCACGCCGGGCAAAGGTGAACCAGAATCTCGTCACCCTCGGATTCCTGGACCACCAGCGCCACCGCCGGTGACATCCCCGGCAGCGGCACCACCTCGCGAATGTCGGTGACCACCCCCCTGAGCTGGTCCAGCTCGGCGGCGTCGTAGCGGCTGTTGTAAGGGCTGTCCTTCTCCCAGCCGGCCATTACCGCACTGTCCTGGGCGTGGATCAGGGGGGTGCTGAAAAGGGCAACCAGGGTGAAGACGCCAAAAAAAATTCTCATGGTTTGATCCTCCTGTGGGCTTGAATTTTAGGGCCGAGGCCCTTATCTCACGCATTCCTGCCGACGGCGGCCCTCAGCAGCCTTGGAAGTCAGGTGGGGTGGCCCCGGGCAGCGATGCGGGCGCTAAAGCCTTTGTCGCTGATTTCCCGGTGCCACCGCTGCCCCCGCCCGGCAGTTCAACCATAATACAGGTCGGCGACCGAGGCAAACCCCTGTCAGATCTGATTCGGGTGCTCCCGGACAGCGATTGTCGGCTTCGGGGTCTGGTTGACATTGGCACCGATTTTGATTAAATCTGGCCCGTTTGACGGCTCCGGCGCCCGGGGGCTGCAGCTGTTGCGGCCGCCAAGCCAGGCCGCTGGCTGTGGCGGCCTGCAGCAGCGCCGCGATTTCGGGCTGCCGTTGTCCATCAGAAGGGGCTCGGCCGGTGCCCGGTGTTCCGCCGTCCGGGTTGGGGGGCGTTGATTACAGCGGGTTTATGTACAGATACTTTCCAATTCTCCGGGCCACCGCCTTTCTTCAGAAAACCTACGAGCGGTTTCTCAAAATCAGGGGCAGCCCCCGTGAAATCGCCTTGGGGCTCGCCCTGGGGCTTTTCGTCGGAATGACCCCCTTCATGGGGCTTCACACGGCAATCGCCGTTTTTTTCGCGGCTATTTTCAAGTGGAACAAAATCTCCTCCGCGTTGGGGGTGTGGGTCTCCAATCCCCTCACGGCCCCGTTCGTCTATAGCGCCACCTACATCCTGGGGGCCCGTGTCAGCGGCTCGGCACGGCCTTTTAAGCCACCCGGTGAGCTGGGGCTTTCAACCATAACGGGCCTGCTGCAGAAAACGCCTGAAATCTTCTGGACCCTGATTGTGGGGGGGGTTATCCTGGGGCTCCCGCTGGCCGCGATCGGCTACTATTTTGCCTACCAGTCGGTTCTCAAATACCAGCAGGGGTTGAAGGCAAAAATAGCCCAAAAAATTGAAAAAACAGCCTTGAAGCGGCGGGTTCGCAATAAGAGGAAAAAGCGCCAAAATTGAGGCTGCCGCCGCAGTGTCATTTCGGCGAGCCGGAGGACGCATGCCGCTCGTGGCCCCAAGGCGCGCAACCGCTCACGAGCAAAGTCCCGCAGCCCGCGGGAAAGGAGGTGCAATGAAACCCCAGAGCCGGCGCGAGTTTTTGGGTAAAACGGCAGTTCTTTCGGGAGGTATCCTGCTCTACCCGCTGGTGACCGCCTGCGAGCGTTCAGGCGAGGCGCCCCCTGAAGCGCGATCCGGGGCGGCGGGGGCGCAGCCCCTGGTACCGCCGCTGGTGCGACCGCGCGGCTGGGATCCCATCGGGTTCAACCGTGCACGGGGCAATGCCGGGGCCATCCCGGCATCCTATCTTCCCGATATCAACGGGCCCGATGGGGAAAGCGCCCACTTGGGAAAACATCTGCCGTTTCTGCCGCCCGTGGATCCGGCCGGCATCCCCGAAGGCTATGTCGCCCTGATGTGGGGTGATCCGGCCAAGGGCCATGTCCGGCATCCCAATGCACCCCCCGAGGCATCCAACAATTTCGAGGGGCATTGGTTCAACTGGATCAGGATCCGGAAGTCCTCCGGCAGCTGGCAGGAAACGGCGGTCAGCACCTATTCGGGCTGGCCGCAGGCGTCTCCCGACGACAGCGGTCGCTACGCCATCCTGGGCCGCCATCGACTGACCGATGAGGCCGGTATCTACACCATCTATCTTGCGGCCCTGCCGCGGGGAGTTTCGCGGGGCGATACCCTGCGGATCTGGGCGCACTGCCTGACCCACGGCGAGTATGTGGATTTCGTCAGGATCTGAGGACGGAGGTCGGTATGAGTGTCATCGTCGAACTGGCGCTTTTTCCTACGGACAAAGGCGCCAGCGTGAGCGCCTATGTGGCGCGTGCGGTGCGCATCGTGCGTGACAGCGGACTGCCGTTTCAACTCGGCCCCATGGGGACCTGCATCGAAGGCGAGTGGGACGCGGTGATGGCGGTCGTGAGCCGCTGTTTCAAGGCCCTGGCGGTGGACAGCGAGCGCGTCTATCTGACCCTCAAGGCGGATTACCGCAAAGGCCCGGCGGGCCGGCTGCAGGGCAAGATACGCGCCGTCGAGACAAAGCTCGGCAGCCGGGAGGCGGTTTTTGAAGATCCCCCGGCGGGCTGAAAGCCCTGACGCCGCGCCGAGATTAGACTTTCTGGGCCGCCATCAAAAATCCCAAAGCAGCGGGTCGGGCTCCAGGCCTTCGGTCACGGTTCGGCTGATCCGGTCCATTTCCGCCAGGTCCGCCGCCGCCAGCACCACCTCGGCCGCTGCGGCGCTTTCCCTGATCTGTCCGGGTCCGCGCGCGCCGGCGATGGCGCAGGTGTTCGGGTGCGACAGCACCCAGGCAAGCGCCAGCTGCGCCAAACTCACCCCGTTGCGCGCCGCGATCGGTCGCAAGGCCGCCAGGGCCGCCTGAACCCTGCGAAAAGTATCCGGTTTAAACAGTTTGCTTTTGGCCCGGTGATCGCCTTTTTCAAATCGGTGGTCCGGGCCGAACTTGCCCGTCAACAGCCCCTGGGCCATGGGCGAGTAGGCCAGGATGGTGATGGCGTTCGCCTGGCAGTAATCCATGGCATCGGTTTCCAGGTGCCGCCAGAAAAGGGAGTAGGGGGGCTGCAGGCTGTCGATGCGACCGTATTGGGCGGTCTCCTGGATTTGGGCCGCGGAAAAGTTGGAGACTCCGATGGCCCGGATTTTGCCCGCCGTCCGGAGGTCGTTGAGGGCCCCCATGGTTTCGGCCACCGGCACCCGGGGGCTTCCAAAGCTGCCCGCGGGCCAGTGGATCTGGTAGAGGTCGATGACGTCGGTGGCCAGATTTTTAAGCGATCGGTTGCAGGCCTGGATCACCTGGTCGTACTTGAGATGATTGGCAAACACCTTGCTGGCCAGGACCACCTGGCCGCGCACAGCGGCCAGGGCCTTTCCCAGGATGCGCTCCGAGTGGCCATTGCCGTAAATCTCGGCCGTGTCAAAGGTGGTGATGCCGGCTTCGAAGGCCGCGCGCACGGCCGCCTCGCTTGCAGCATCCTCGATGCCCACCCACATGTCCTTGCCGGCCTGCCAGGTTCCCATGATCACGGCACTGATGGCGATGCCGGATCTGCCCAGTTCACGCTGCTGCATGAGACCCCTCCTTGGTGCGAAAGTGAAGTCCGGATCGGATTTTGATTTTTCAGCCGGAGTGTTTTATAGCCTCCACTATACCCGTCTTTGTGCCCAAAGCCAACCGTTGGCTGCGGTTGGCCCTTGTTAGCCCGGCAACGCTTTTAAAACCCGGATGCAGCGCGGCTGCTGCCGGCAACCCGCCTTTGGGGTGAGGGAGGACGATATGGAAAAAAACGGCTTTCAGAAGGTCAAACAGACCGATCGAAGAATGTACGGACCCCGTAAACTGCTGGTCTGCGGCTATCCGCAGTCGGAGCAGGCCGCCCTTTTGGAACTCCTCGGGGGGTGCGGGCTGGAGGCGCTGCCCGTTGTCTTTGTGCCTGAAAGCCAGGCCCACTGCACCCTTCAAACACTTCTGGAGCACCCGGACCGCAGCGGCTGGGAGCGGGATTCCAGCCTGCGGCGGGCCGTCATCATGTCGGGCCTGAGCGAGCGTGAACTGCACGCCCTGATGGGCGGCTATCGGCAGCAGGGGTTGCCGGCGCAGTTGTGGGCCACCCTTACGCCCACCTCCGAGGGCTGGACGATAAAATCCCTGTTGGATGAGCTGGACGCGGAACGCCGGGCCTTCCAGCGCCGGCAGAGCTGAACGCGAAAGGAGACGGTATGCTGGATTTCAGTTTGAGCGCCCCGCAAACCAAGCTGCGCCAGAAGGCCCGCGATTTCGCCCTCAAGGAGGTCCTGCCGGTGGCCTGGCACTACGACCGCCGAAACGAACTGCCCCTGCAGGTCCTGAAAAAAGCGTTCAAAGCCGGCCTGATGAACGGCGACGTCCCCAAGCGCTTCGGCGGCAAGGGTCTCGGGATGCTGGAGAGCGTCCTGGTGACCGAGGAGATCGCCGCGGCCTGCCCGGGGTTGGCCACATCGATTTTCGACAATTCCCTGGGTCTCGAGCCCATCGTGCTCTCCGAGAATGACGCCGCCAAAGAGAAATACCTGCCCGAGATCGTCCGCAATTTCCGCCTGATCTGCTTCGCCACCTCCGAGCCCACCCTGGGCTCGGACGTTGCCGCCATCCGTTGCCTGGCTACCCCCGATGGCGACGGCTACCGCCTGAGTGGAACGAAATTTTGGGTCACCAACGGCGGCGTCGCGGACTTCATGACCGTCTTTGCCACCATCGATCCCCAAAGCCGCCATGAGGGGATCTGTGCTTTCGTGATCGAAAAAAAGTGGGCGGGGGTCTCGGTCGGCCGCCACATCCCCAAGCTCGGGCAGCGCAGCTCCAACACCACCGCGCTGCACTTTGAAAACGTGCGGGTGCCCGGGGAAAACGTACTGGCCGCCCCGGGCAAGGGCTTCGTGCTGGCCATGAAGACGTTTGCGCGCACCCGGCCGGTGATCGGCGCCTTCGCCGTCGGGGCGGCCCGCAGCGCCATGGAGTATGCCATCGACTACGCCCGCAAGCGCAAAACCTTCGGAGCCCCGATCGCCAATAACCAAGCCATCCAGTTCAAATTCGCCGAGATGTACCAGCGGGTGGAAACCGCGCGCCTGCTGACCTGGAAAGCCGCCTGGGAGGCCGATCAAGGTCTGGACCCGACCATCGCCGCCTCGGTCGCGAAGTTTTACGCCACCGAAGCCGCCCTCGAGGTGGTCAACGAGGCCCTCCAGATTTTGGGCGGCTACGGCTACACCCGGATGTTCCCCTTGGAGAAACTGCTGCGCGACACGCGCCTGCTGACCATCTACGAGGGCACCAGCGAGATTCAGCGGATGATCGTCTCCGGCCATGTTTTAAATGCCTACACGCCGGTGATGCCGCCTTTAGAGGACCTGCCGATCGCTTTCGAGGCGCCCCCCTCCGAACCCCCCGCGGCTGTGGTCGACGGCCCCCTCTGGCGCTGCCGGATGTGCGGCTATCTGCACGCCGGCGACGCGCCGCCGGAAAGCTGCCCGCTCTGTTTTTTCCCGCAAACGGCCTTCAAGGCCGTGCCGCGCTGATCCGGTAAAAGCCCGTGGCCCCCGAGGGCCGCGGGCAGTCCCGCCCCCCCGACATTTCGATCCCCTTTGCGAGACCCTCCAAGGCCCTCCCGCCAGCCCTCGTCTATGGCCCCG
>JAJDNY010000203.1 GCA_022340425.1 Desulfobacteraceae bacterium
GGATGTAACGGCCCGGTAAAAATTTGGGCGTATTTCGGGTAAACTCCCAGACTATGGGGCTGCGACAAGGCCAGCTTTGTTAGGTAGGCACTTACAAACGGATGGGCGGAGAGAGTGGGGTCAACCTGGAACCACCATTTCCAAACATATTTCCAACCTGGAATTGAGGCTCAATCGTCTTAATAAGAAGGGTGTCCTTTTCAACGATTTTAAGCCAAATTCAGGGGCGAACTTAGTGCCGAGGTTGGAAATGGGGCTGGAACCAAAAAAGGGCCTAAAGGAGGGATTCCTCTAAGCCCTTGATTTTGTTGGCTCCCCAGCACGGACTCGAACCGCGGACCCAGTGGTTAACAGCCACTTGCTCTGCCAACTGAGCTACTGGGGATCGAATGAAGGTCACTTAAATAGTCGAGCACCCCTTAAAAGTCAAGGGAAAAATGGGCGATTTGCCCAGTGGTGCAAAGGCCCTTCTGCCCCGCCGTCAGCTCCCGACCGTGGCCTTGACCCGAAGGGCGAGTTCGTCCAGTTGGGCCTTGGCGGGCTCCGAAGGGGCGTTGGTGAGCAGGCAGGCGGCCCGTTGGGTTTTGGGAAAGGCGATCACGTCGCGGATCGAGCTCTGGCCGCAGAGCAGCATCACGAGGCGGTCGAAGCCGAAGGCAATGCCGCCGTGGGGCGGAGCGCCGGACTCCAGGGCCGTGATCAGAAAGCCGAATTTTTCCTCGTACTCCTCGGGCTTCAGGCCGAGGGCGTCAAACACGCGCTGCTGCACGTCGCGCTGGTGGATACGGATGCTGCCGCCGCCGATCTCCGAGCCGTTGAGCACCAGGTCGTAAGCCCGGGAGCGCACGGCCAGGGGATCGGACTCCAGCTTGGGGTAGTCTTCCTCCAGCGGCGCGGTGAAGGGGTGGTGCAGGGCCTGGTAACGCTTTTCGGTTTCGTCATACTCCAGCAGGGGAAAGCGCGTTACCCAGAGGAAGTTGAAAGCCTTCTCGTCGATCAGGCCCAGCCTGGCGCCCAGGTGGTTTCGCAGGTGGCCCAGGGATTCGTTGGTGATTTTGGGCTGGTCGGCCACGAAGAAGACCAGGTCCCCCGGCGCCATCTCGATGCGACCGGCCAGAGCGGCCCTCTCGGCGTCGGTGAAGAACTTTGCGATGGGCGACTGCCAGGCGTCCTCGCGGACCTTGACCCAGGCCAGGCCCTTGGCGCGGTAAACGGCCACAAAGGCGGTCAGGTCGTCGATCTCCTTGCGCGAGAAATCGATGCAGCCCTTGGCGTTGAGGGCCTTGACGATGCCGCCGGCCTTGACCACGTCGGCGAAGACCTTGAAGCCGGAGGCCGCCACGATGTCGGAGACGTCTTTGAGTTCCAGGCCGAAGCGAGTGTCGGGCTTGTCCAGCCCATAGCGGTCCAGGGCCTCGCCGTAGGAAAGGCGCGCAAAGGGCAGCGCCAGCGGGCGCCCCAGAACGTCGCGAAAGAGCTTGGCCATCATGCCTTCGGCCATGGCCATGACGTCCTCCTCGCCCACAAAGGACATCTCCACATCGATCTGGGTGAACTCCGGCTGCCGGTCGGCGCGCAGGTCCTCATCGCGGAAGCAGCGCACGATCTGGTAGTAGCGGTCGAAGCCGGAGACCATCAGGAGCTGTTTGAAAAGCTGCGGGGACTGCGGCAGGGCGTAGAACTTGCCGGGGTTGACGCGGCTGGGTACCAGGTAGTCGCGTGCGCCCTCGGGGGTGCTGCGGGTCAGGACCGGGGTTTCGATGTCCAGAAAGCCCAGGCCGTTCAAATATTCCCGGACCGAAACCGACGCCCGGTGGCGGGTGATGATGCCCTGCTGCAGTCCCGGGCGCCGAAGGTCCAGGTAGCGGTGCTTGAGCCGAATGCTTTCCGCGACGTCGATCTTGTCCTCGATCATAAAGGGGGGCGTTTCGGCCTCGTTGAGGATTTTGAGCTCCACCACGGTGACCTCGACCTCGCCGGTTTTCAGGTTGGGGTTGGTCATTCCCACCGGCCGCGGATCCACCCGGCCGCGGACCCCGAGAACAAACTCGTTGCGGATCCCGTGGGCATTGGCGTGCACCTGCGGGTCGATTTCAGGGTTGAACACCACCTGGGTGATCCCCTCGCGGTCGCGCAGGTCGACGAAAATAACCCCGCCGTGGTCGCGCCGGCGCTGGGCCCAGCCCATGAGCACCACTTCACGCCCCACGTCCGCGGCGGTCAGCTGGTTGCAGTGGTGGGTCCTTCGCATATCTCCCAATTTGTCTGACACTGGACTGACTCCTTTCAGGCGAACTGCGGGCCGCCGGGAAAACCGGCTGTGGGCTGAATCGTTTCACGAACGGTATCCACCAGGTGCTCCAGGGGGACTTCCAACTGGTCGCGGGTGGCCATGTTGCGCAGGCTGGCGCTTCCCTGGGCGACTTCCTGCTCCCCGAGGATCAGCACGTAGCGCGCGCCCAGCTTGTCGGCCCGCTTCATCTGGCTCTTGAGGCTGCGGTCGCCGTAGTCGATCTCGGTCCGCACCCCCTGGCGGCCCAGGGCGCACATCCAGTCGAATGCCATCTGCTGGCTTTTCTCCCCCAAAGCCGCGATGAAGAGGTCCGGCGGGCGGATCAAATCGCCGGGGTTCAGGCCGACGATCTCCGCCAGGCGGTCGAAGCCGATGGCAAACCCGATGGCCGGCTGGTCGGGGCCACCGAGCGCCTGGACCAACCCGTCGTAGCGGCCGCCGCCGGCCACCGCACTCTGGGCGCCCAGGGCCCCGGTCTGGATCTCGAAGGTGGTCCGGGTGTAGTAGTCCAGTCCGCGCACCAGCCGCTTGTCCACGCGGTAGGCCACACCCAGCCGGTCGAGGGTGGCCTTGACGGTATCGAAGTGGGTGCGGCAATCCAGACACAGGTAGTCGTGCAGCGACGGAGCATCGGCCATCGCCTCGCGGCAGGCGGGCACCTTGCAGTCCAGCACCCGCAGGGGGTTGCGGTCGCGGCGGCGGTCGCAGTCGCTGCAGAGAAGGTCGGCCTTGCCCGCCAGAAAGGCGCTCAAGGCCTGTTTGAATTCGGGCCGGCAGGCCGGACAGCCCAGGGAGTTGATGTGGGCCGCGACGTCGGTCACCTTGAGACGCCTGCAGAGGGTCACCAGCAGGAAAATCAGCTCGGCGTCCACCAGCGGCGAGGCCACCCCGAAAATCTCGGCGTTGATCTGGTAAAACTGGCGGTAGCGCCCCTTCTGGGGCCGCTCACGGCGAAACATGGGGCCGATGGTGTAGAACTTACGCACCGGGTCCTGGGCGTAGAGGCGATGCTGGATGTAGGCGCGCACCACCGAGGCGGTGGCCTCGGGACGCAGGGTCAGCAGCTCTCCCTTACGGTCGGGGAAAGTGTACATCTCCTTTTCGACGATGTCGGTGTCTTCCCCGATGCTGCGGGCGAAAAGTTCGGTTTTCTCCATGATGGGAATGCGGATTTCGGAGAACCCGAATTCCTCAAAAAGGGCAGCGGCCGTTTTTTCGATGTGCTGCCAGAGTTCCACCTCGCCGGGCAGAATGTCCTTGAAGCCTCTGATAAGCTGGATCATGTCACCATTCTCTGCTGTGGGGTTGCACCGCCCGCCAGGGGGCCGGGCGGCCGCAGGTTCCCGCCGGCGCACGGAGCCTCGCCGGCCCTTTGCCACTGCCGGCCACATATCAAATGGAGATGTGTAGTCTAGCGCCTCCGGTTTCGTCAACACAATAATGCGCTCTTTTCAACCCCAGCCCTCGCCCTTCGGGCCGCTGCGGCTGAACCGAAGCGCCTCTCGGGGCATGTTGACTTGGATCGGCCCTTCTGGTATTTCAGCCCCACTTTGGCGGCGGCCCCGTCAGCCGAATTGCCCGATGGGCGTCAATGCGCCGGGAGTTGGGGCACACCCGCTCCGGGCTCCCCCAGGCGACCTTATCAAAAGCCGCCGCCCCCAGAATCTTGAACGCAGCGAAAGGAAACCCGCAAGCATGGAAAGAACCCTATCGATCATCAAACCCGACGGCGTCCAGCGGGGGGTCATTGGCGAGGTCATCAAACGCTTCGAGGCCAGCGGCATCCGGATTGTGGCCATGAAAATGCTCCACATGAGCAAACCCCAGGCGCAGGGCTTCTATGCGGTTCACCGGGAGCGCCCGTTTTTCGACAGCCTCACCGATTTCATGTCATCGGGGCCTGCGGTGGTCATGGTGCTGGAAGGAGAAAACGTCATCCAGAAAAACCGTGAGCTGATGGGCGCAACCAATTACAAGGAGGCCGCGGCTGGCACGATCCGCCGCGATTTCGCCACCGACATCGAGAAAAACGTGGTGCACGGATCCGATGCGGCCGAAACCGCCGCCTTTGAAATCGCCTATTTCTTCAACCAGCTGGAGATTGTCGGCTGAAGCGCCCCGCCCATCAGAAGGCCGCCGCGGCCGAGCGGGTGAACCTGGGCCACGTGGCGGTCGTGCTTCAAAAACCGCGCTACCCCGAAAACATCGGCTCGGCGGCCCGCGCCATGCGCAACATGGGCCTCGGGCGGCTGCGGGTGGTGGCCCCGGAGAACTTCGACCTGTCCAAAGTCCGGGCCTTGGCCACCCATGCCGCCGCTGACGTGGTGGATCGGATCGAACTCTTCGAGGACCTCGGCACGGCCCTGGCGCCGTTTCAGTATGTTGTCGGCACCACCGCGCGCACCGGCGGCCAGCGCCGGGTGATCGACTCCCCGGCGCGGCTGGCGCGGGAACTGATCGCCATCTCGCGCGAGAACCAGGTGGCGCTGGTCTTCGGCCCCGAAGACCGGGGCCTCACCAACGAAGACATCCGCCTGTGCCACAGCCTGGTTACCATTCCCACCGCCGATTTCTCCTCGCTCAACCTAGCCCAGGCTGTCATGGTCCTGTGCTACGAGCTGGCCCGGGCCGGCCGCCCGCAGGGCGGCGGTTTCAGCCCGCGGATGGCCACCCGCCACGAGCTCGACGGGATGTTCGATCAGCTGCGCGAGATCCTGGTGCGCATCAGCTTCATCAACGCCGAAAACCCGGACTACTGGCTCAACAACCTGCGCCGCTTCTTCACCCGGCTGCAGCTGCGCGCAGGTGAAGTCGCGATCATCCGCGGGCTCTGCCGCCAGGTGGACTGGTACGCCGAAAAGCGCTATCGCGACGGTCTCGAGACCGCCCGGGGCGCCGCGGGTGTGCCGCCGGAACCGGGCTGCAGACCATCAAACGGAAAGACATCGCCATGAAACTCGTTCGCTTTGGTGACAAGGGCCGAGAAAAACCGGGAATTTTCCTAATCGATGGCCGCATCGTGGACCTGCGGGCCGCGTTTCCCGGGATTCCGGACATCGGGGAGCGGTTTTTTCGGGAAGACTGGCCGGCCAAGGTGGCCGGCACCACCGCGCCCGCCCTGGACCCGACCGGCATACGTCTGGGCTGCCCGCTGGATCGGCCCGGCAAGATCATCTGTCTCGGAAAAAACTACGCCGAGCACGCCAAGGAGGGCGGCTTCGAGGCCCCGGCGCGCCCGCTGCTCTTCTGCAAAACCGGCAACACCCTAAACGGCCCCGTCGACCCCATCGTCCTGCCCCGAAGCAGCCGTCAGGTGGATTGGGAGGTGGAGCTGGCCGTGGTCATCGGCCGCGAGGGCAAGCGCATCCCGCGCCAGAAGGCCCTGGATTACGTCGCCGGCTTCACCGTCATGAACGACGTCTCCGGCCGGGACGCGCAGTTCGCCGATTCCCAGTGGTTCCGCGGGAAATCCTTCGACACCTTCGCCCCCATGGGCCCGGCGCTGGTGACCCCGGACGAGATCGGCGACTACCGCAATCTGCGCCTGACCGCCGTGGTGGACGGCCGGGTCATGCAGGACGGCTCCACCCGCGACATGATTTTCGACATCCCGTTTCTGATCGAAAACATCAGCGAGGACATTACGCTGCTGCCCGGGGACGTCATCTCCACCGGCACCCCGGCGGGCGTGGGGATCTTCCGCGACCCGCCGGTCCTGCTGACGGCCGGCAGCCTGGTGGAGTGCCGGATCGAGAAGATCGGTGCCCTCCGAAACCCCGTGGTGGCCGGCTGACCCGCCCTGTGTGCCGGCCCCGTCCAAGAGGCCGGCCCGATAGCGACGCGCCGCCGTTTCCGGGCGGCTCCGGCGCGGCCGGGCGCACGTGAAGCCCCGCTCGGTGATCAGGTGATCAAGTGCGGCGCCCCAGCTGGTCTTTTGGCAAAAGGATCAATAGCGGCCGTCCGCATATTCCAACCATCCCCCCGCCTCCACCAGGGCGCGTTCGAAAGCCGACAGCCTGAAGGGGACCGTGAGCACATCACTGCCCGCGACCAGTTCGAAGCTTGTGTTGTCCCAATCTGTTTTCAAATACGTCTCCCGACCGGCGAAGCGGTCGAAGATTTCGGCGATCACCGCGGCCGGCAGCGAAACGGCCAGCATGCCGCAGTTGAACATGTTCTGGCGGAAGATGCGTGCGAAGCTCTCGGCGATCACCAGGTGGATGCCGTTGACCTCCAGCGCCCAGGGCGCGTGCTCGCGCGAGGAGCCGCAGCCGAAGTTGCGGCGGCCGACCACCGCGGCCTTTCCGGCCGTGTCCCGGGCGGGGTCGAAGCCCTCCAAACTGAGGTCCTCCAACAGGTGGGGCTTGAGGGCCTCCTTGGCGATTTCGGTCAGATAGCGGGCCGGGATGATCTCGTCGGTGTTGATGTCCGCGCGGTCCAGAAAAAGAATGCGGCCGTCGAAGTTTTTCATCTCAAATTCCCCCCTGAAAACTTCTCAATCCTGGAAGAGCGGCGAGTTGGCGATGCTCCCGGCGACGGCGCTGGCCGCAGCCGTGGCCGGGCTCATGAGATGCACCATGCCGCCCTTGCCCATCCGCCCGTTGAAATTGCGGTTGGTGGTCGCGGCGCAGACCTCGCCCTCGGCCAGCACGCCGTTGCTCATCCCCAAGCAGGCGCCGCAGGTCGGGTTGGTGACGCAGCAGCCGGCATCCATGAAAATTTTGATCAGCCCCTCTTCCAGGGCCTGGCGAAAGACCGCCGGGGTGGCCGGGGAGACGATGGCGCGCAGGCGGTCGTGGACCCGCCGGCCGGCCAGCACCCGGGCGGCCACCCGCAGGTCCTCGATCCTGCCGTTGGTGCAGGAGCCGATGTAGACCTGATCGATGAGGGTGCCGGCCATCTCCGCCACCGCCTTGACCTGGTCGGGCTTGAAACCGAAGGTCGTCTGGGGGGCGAGATCGGTCACATCATGGTCGATGACGGCGTCGTAGACCGCATCGGGGTCCGAGTACAGCCAACGAAAGGCCGCAAGCGCCGCCGCCGGGTCCGGGTAGTCGCTCTGGATGAACGGCCAGAGGTAGTCTACTGTGGTCTGGTCCGGCAGGCAGATGCCGCAGGTGCCGCCGGCCTCGATGGCCATGTTGCAGAGGGTCATGCGGGCCTCCATGCTCATCTGGGCCACCACCGGCCCGACGAACTCGATCACGCGGTCGGTGGCCCCGTTCACCCCGAGGCGGCCGATGACCGAGAGAATCACATCCTTGGCGAAGACCCCCGGCCTTAGCCGGCCGCTGATGTGGACCCTGATCGTTTTCGGGTAGTGAAAGGCGCAGACCCCCTTGAGAATGCCCACCTCCAGGTCGGTGGTGCCGACCCCGGCGGCGAAGGCGCCGAAGGCGCCGTGGGTGCAGGTGTGGGAATCTCCCATGATGACGGTGTAACCCGGGCGCACGAAGCCCAACTCGGGAAACAGCGCGTGGCAGATGCCGTTGCGGCCGATGTCGAAAAAATCGCGGATGCCGTGGCGCCGCGCCCAGTCCCGCAGGGTCTTGCCCTGGGCGGCGGTCTTGGCGTCCTTGGCGGGGGTGACGTGATCGATCACCGCTTTGATTCTGTTCGGGTCGAAGACGCGGTCCTTGCCCCGGCGCTGAAGATCGACGATGGCCGTCGGGGTGGTGATCTCGTGGCAGAAAACGGCATCCAGCCGGATGACGTGGATGTCCTCGGAAGGGTTGTCCACGTGGTGGGCGTCGAAGATCTTTTCAGCGATGGTCTTTCCCATGCCATTTTTCCTTGTGGGGCATTTCGCCGGTGACGGGCAAGATGGGGAATTGTTTTTGCCGAAACCCCAATTTATGATGAAGGGCAAGTCAAAAACCTGACAGTTTCGTAAAAAAGCCAAATTACGGCGCGCAAGCATCGAGGAGTGAGGCGTACTTATGTAAGCCGCAGCGACTTCGAGGTGCAGCGCAACGCGGAAATTGGGTTTTTTGCGGAACTGTCAGTCATCGTGGGTTTTGAGCACCGCCAAGAAGGCGGACTGGGGCAGCATCACCTGCCCCACCATCTTCATGCGCTTCTTGCCTTTTTTCTGTTTTTCGAGCAGCTTGCGTTTCCGGGAGATATCCCCGCCGTAGCACTTGGCCGTCACGTCCTTACGAAACGGCGAGACCGTCGAGCGTGAGATGATCTTGGCCCCGATGGCCCCCTGAATGGCGATCTTGAACATCTGGCGGGGAATCTCGTCCTTGAGCTTTTCACAGGCCATCCGCCCCCGCTCCACCGCCCGGTCCTGGTGGACCAGCTGGGAGAGGGCATCGACCTTCTCGCCGTTGATCAGGATGTCCAGTTTGACCAGATCGGTTTCACGGTAGTCGATCACCTCGTAGTCAAAAGAGCCGTAGCCCTGGGTGATGGACTTGAGTTTGTCGTAAAAGTCGAAGACCACCTCGGCCAGCGGCAGCTCGAAGAACATCTCCAGGCGGCTGCTGGTCAGGTACTGGTAGTTGGTATTGGTACCGCGGCGATCCAGACAAAGCTTCATCACGGCGCCCATGTAGCGCTCCGGAACGATGATCGCGGCTTTGATGAACGGCTCCCGGGTGGTGGCAATTTTGCTGGGGTCCGGGTAGAGCGCGGGGTTGTCGATGATCAGCTCGCTGCCGTCGTTCATGGTGATCTGATACTGCACCGACGGGGCGGTGAGGATCAGGGAGAGGTCGAACTCGCGCTCGAGGCGCTCCTGCACCACCTCCAGGTGCAGCAGGCCCAGGAAGCCGCAGCGAAAGCCGAATCCCAGGGCTGCCGAGGAGTCCTTTTCGTAGATCAGGGCCGCGTCGTTGAGCTTGAGCTTTTCCAGCCCCTCGGCCAACTCCGGGTACTCGTCGGAGGCCACCGGGTAGATGGAGGAGAAAACCACCGGCTTGGCCTCCTTGAACCCCGGCATGGGCGCATCGCAGGGCGCCTTGCGGTGGGTGATGGTGTCCCCGCAGCGGGTGTCGCTGACCGTCTTGATACCGGCAATCATGTAGCCCACCTGACCAGCGGAAAGCGTTTTTTGGGGCACCCGCCTGATCTGGAAAATGCCCACCTCCTCCACCTTGTGGGTGGCCTCGTTGGACATGAAGCAGATGGTGTCGCCGGGGCTGATCCTGCCCTGAAAAACCCGGAAATAGACAATGGTGCCGCGGAAAGGGTCGTAGTGGGAGTCGAAGATAAGGGCCTTCAGCGGCGCCTCGGGGTCGCCCTTGGGCGGGGGCAACTGGTCGACGATGGCATCCAGGACCCCGTCGATGCCGATCGCCTCCTTGGCCGAGACCAGCAGGGCGGTCTTGGGGTCCAACCCGAGGTCGTCCCGGATCTGCTGCTTGACCCGCTCGATGTCGGCCGAGGGCAGATCGATCTTGTTGATCACCGGGATGATCTCCAGATCGTGTTCCATGGCCAGGTAGAGATTGGCCAGGGTCTGGGCCTCCACCCCCTGGCTGGCGTCCACCAGCAAGAGCGCGCCTTCGCAGGAGGCCAGGGCCCGCGACACCTCGTAGGTGAAATCCACATGCCCGGGGGTATCGATCAGGTTGAGAAAGTAGGTCTGACCGGATTTTCGGGTGTAAGGCAGGCAGACCGTCTGGCTCTTGATGGTGATGCCGCGCTCGCGCTCGATGTCCATGGAGTCGAGGATCTGGTCCTGGAAATCGCGCGCTGACACGATCTCGGTGGCCTGGATGAGACGATCCGAAAGGGTCGACTTACCATGGTCGATATGGGCAATGATACTGAAATTTCTAATATTTTTCATGCAGTTCGGGATGGCTTGCGACGGGCTCGACCGTCACGGTCGGGATAAGGGCCCCGGCAAAAAAATAATTCCACATCTTACTTGTCTTTTGGCCCGTCCTCGGCATTACATCCGCCGACACATATCTCGATATGCGCCGACGGATGTGCCTTGACGACGAACCAAAATCCTTCGCCATATTGTGGAATTATTTCTTGCCGCGACCCTAACTTCGGGTGGCAGCGGCGGCGGAAAAGCCGGTTGACACAAAAAGGCATTACGGATATGGAAGTGAAGTTATACGCATAAAAACAATGCGTCTTCCTATCAGATTCCCGAGGAACCTGTCAACCGCATGATGGGCGCCGCAGGGCCCGCTGAACGGATCGTCTTTTATGGTCACCAACATCCTCATCGTCGACGACGACGCCTCCATCCGCAACTCCATGCACGAATTCGTCGAAATGGTGGGCTACAAAGCCTTTTCGGTGGCAAGCGCGGAGGATGCCCTGGAAGTCCTGAAAAACCACCCCATCCAAGTGGTCATCACCGACATCATGCTGCCCGGCATCAACGGCTTGGAACTCACCGACCTGATCAAGATCGACTACGATTCCGATGTCATCGTGATGACCGGTTTCAGCGGGGATTATTCCTACGAGGAGGCCATCAGCAAAGGTGCCAGCGACTTCGTTTTCAAGCCGGTGCGGTTCGAGGAGTTGCTTCTGCGGCTGAAGCGCGTCCTCAAAGAGCGCCAGTTGACCCAGGAGCGGGCCCAGATGCTGAAAAAGCTCCAGAAACTGGCCATCACCGACGCCCTCACCAACCTCCACAACTCGCGCTATTTCTACAACCAGGTGGAGCTGGAGGTTAACCGCTCCAACCGCTACAAGCACCCCCTGTCGATGCTTCTGCTGGATATCGACCACTTCAAGGAATACAACGACACCTATGGCCACCTGGAGGGCGACAAGGTGCTGCAGCGCCTGGGCGCCATCATTCGGTCGTGCCTGCGGCGCATGGATTCGGCCTACCGCTATGGCGGCGAGGAGTTCACGGTGCTGCTGCCCGAGACCAACTGCGAGGAGGCCGTGACGGTGGCCGAGCGCATCCGCACCAGTGTCGAGGCGTCGGTTTTCGAACCGGCGCCCGGCAAGCAGGTACGGGTCACCATCAGCATCGGGGTCACGCAGTTCCAGCCCGAAGAGGACCTCACCCAGTTCATCCAGCGCGCCGACAAGGCCATGTACCACTCCAAGCAAAGCGGCCGCAACAAGGTCACCTCCATTCCCGCCCGCCAAAAATGATGGCGGCGTATAAAGTCCAATTTCCGCGTTGCGCTGCATCTCGAAGTCGCTGCGGCGTAAAGTGGTAGGCCTCACTCCTGGAGATTTGCGCGCCGCAACTTGGACTTCTACACCACCATCCCAAATATTGACTTTTTACCGCTTCCTCAGGATTGGATGCGGACCTTCAGCAGCAGATCGCCGCGCCGGCCGTCGGGCAGCTGGCGGCCTATTTGCTTGAGGCGCAGAGTGTTGCCCTCGTGGATGCCCGGCGGCACCGCGACCCGGAACAGGCGCTTTTGAAACCCCCAGGGAATATTGACCAGTTTGTCCGTGCCGGTGGCGGCCTCGAAAGGGGTTATCGTGATCTCGCCGAAGAGGTTGGGGTCGTTGGCCGTCCCGGAGGGGTGGATGACCTGCAGGTGGTAGCTGCGCTTTTTGGCCGCCGCCTGCCGCACCCGCCGCGAAACCCCCGTGACCGGCAGTTGGTCCAGCACCTTGACCAGCAGCATGCCGCCGATAAAGCCGCCGATATGGGCCCACCAGGCGATCCCGGTCATGCCGGCCTGGCTGCCGGCAGCATTCAGAAACTGCAAAAACAGCCAGACGCCCAGGAAGAAGAAGGCCGGAATCTCGATGAAGTAGGGAATGAAAAAAATCGGGATCAGGGTGAGAATCCGGGCCCGCGGGTGCAGCAGGAAATAGGCGCCCATGACGCCGGCGATGGCGCCGCTGGCGCCGATGGTGGGAACGTTGGAGCCGAGGTTGAGCAGCATGTGGGTCAAGCCCGAGACCAGGCCGCAGAGCAGGTAGAACCCCAGATAGCGCAGCGGGCCGAGATGGTCCTCGACGTTGTCGCCGAAAATGTAGAGCGACCACATGTTGCCCAGCAGGTGCCAGAAGCCCCCGTGCAAGAACATGAAGCTCAGCAGTGCGAACAGCTGCTGACCCAGCGAGAAGTAGGCCGCGATGCGGGGGACCGAGTAGCGTGCCGGCACCAGGCCGTAGAAGTAGACGAAGCGCTCGAGCTCCGGCCCGAGGGTCATTTGAAAGAGGAATACCGCCAGATTGACGCCGATCAGCGCGTGGGTGACCACCGGGTAGGTGCTGGACCGGAGGGTGTCATGGATCGGGATCATCGGCTGCGCCCCCTGTGTATTCCCCTTCCCGGTTGGCGCCTCCGCGGCGCGCGCGGGGTTCGCAAAGACGGACCAGCGCCAGCGGGCCTCGGCCCGCGGCCGCCCCTCAGGGCGCCAGGGCCGCGACCCTTTCCAGATTGGCCTGCAGCTTGCCTTCCTTTTCCACCAGTTCGGCATGCTGGCCGCGGACCTTTTCGACCACATCAGCCGGGGCCTTGCCCAGGAAATCCTCGTTGCTGAGCTTGCGCGATACGGCGTTCAACTCCTTGATGACCTTCTGGATCTCTTTTTCCAGGCGCGCCTTTTCGGCGGCGAAATCGATGATCCCCTCCAGCGAGACAAAAACGGTTGCGTCCGCGACGATGGCCGTCGCCGCGGTTTTGGGCCGTTCACCAGGCTGGCTGACCTCGAAAGTCTTCAGGCGCGCGAGCGTGCTGACGAGGCCCTGGTGGGCCTCCAGGGTCGCGCGCACATCGGCCGATTCGGACTGCACCGCCGCCGCCAGCGCCATCCCCGGCTGGATGTTCATCTCTCCACGGATGTTGCGGATGGCGGTGATCACCCCGACTACGCGGTCCATCTGGCTCTCCGCCTCCGGGTCCGGCAAAAGGCGCTGCCCGGGCGAACCGTCATCCAGCGAGGCCTGCATGATCGAGCCTTCGGTCCCCGGTAGACGGTGCCAGATCTCTTCGGTCACGAAGGGCACGATCGGGTGGAGCAACAGCAGGGTTTCGCGCATGACGTTCCAGAGCACGCTGAGCGTCGCCGCCTGGCGGGCCTCGCCCTCGTGGCCGTAAAGGATCGGTTTGACGGCCTCCAGATACCAGTCACAGAACTCGTGCCAGACGAACTGATAGAGGGCGCTGGCCGCATCGTTGAAATGATATCCGTCCAGGGCATCACGCACACTGGTGCGCACGCGGCTGAGGCGCGAGAGAATCCAGCGGTCCGGCAGGGAGCGGTTGGCTGCCGCGATTTCCGGAAAACCGTGGTCCAGGTGCATCAGCGCCAAGCGGGTTGCATTCCAGAGTTTGTTGACGAAGTTGCGGTAGCCCGCGACCCGCTTTTCGGACATCTTGACGTCGCGCCCCTGGGCGGCGAAGGCGGCCAGGGTGAAGCGAAAGGCGTCGGTGCCGTACTGCTCGATGACCGTCAGGGGATCGATCACGTTGCCCTTGGACTTGCTCATCTTCTTGCCCTCTTCGTCGCGCACGAGGGCATGCACGTAAACGTCCCGAAAGGGCACAGCCTCCATGAACTGCAGCCCCATCATCATCATCCGGGCGACCCAGAAAAACAGGATGTCAAAGCCCGTGACCAGCACCGCAGTGGGGTAGAAGGTCTTCAGCAGAGGGGTCTGCTCCGGCCAGCCCATGGTAGAAAACGGCCAGAGGGCGGAGCTGAACCAGGTGTCGAGCACGTCGGTCTCCTGGTCCAGGGCCCGGCTGCCGCAGGCGGGGCACTGCTCCGGGGCCGCCATGGCCACCACCACCCCTTCGCAGTCGCGGCAGGTCCAGGCCGGGATTTGGTGCCCCCACCAGATCTGGCGCGAGATGCACCAGTCGCGGATATTTTCCAGCCAATCGAAGTAGGTCTGGTTCCAGATTTCGGGAATGATCCGGGTTCGCCCGTCGCGGACGGCCGCCATTGCCTTTTCGGCCAGTGGTTTGGCGCTCACGAACCACTGCAGCGAGAGATTCGGTTCGACGACCTCTTTGCAGCGGTAGCAGTGTCCGACGCTGTGGCGGATGGGCTCGATTTTCTCCAGCAGCCCCTCGGCCTTGAGGGCCTTGACCACCTCCTCGCGGCACTTGAAACGCTCCAGTCCCTTGAAGCGTCCGGCCTCATCGGACATCAGCCCGTTGTCGTCGATCACCTTGACACTGGGCAGATTGTGGCGCCTGCCGATTTCAAAGTCGTTGGGGTCATGAGCCGGGGTCACCTTCAGGGCCCCGGTGCCAAAGGCCTTGTCGACGTAGTCGTCGCGAATGATGGGGATCTCGCGGTTCATCAGCGGCAGCGTCACCACTTGGGCGGGCAGGTCGGCATAGCGCGGGTCCTCGGGGTTGACCGCCACGGCGGTGTCCCCCAGCATGGTTTCCGGCCGGGTGGTGGCCACCACCAAAGCGCCCTTAGCGCCGGCCAGGGGGTAGCGGATGTGGTAGAGATGGCCGTCGATCTCTTCGTGCTCCACCTCCAGATCGGCCAGGGCCGTGTGGCAGCGGTGGCACCAGTTGATGATGTAGCTGCCGCGGTAGATCAGTCCCTGCTCGTAAAGGGTGACGAAGACCTTGCGGACCGCCAACGAAAGCCCCTCGTCCATTGTAAAGCGCTCCCGCTCCCAGTCGCAGCTGGCCCCCAGGCGCTTGAGCTGGTTGATGATCGCGCTGCCGTATTGTTCGCGCCACTGCCAGACGGCTTTGATAAACTTTTCGCGGCCGAGCTGATGGCGGTTGCGTCCCTCGGCGGCCAGTTTCTTTTCCACCACATTTTGGGTGGCGATCCCGGCATGGTCGGTGCCGGGCATCCACAGGACGTTGTCGCCCATCAAACGCCGGTAGCGGCAGAGGATGTCCTGAAGGGTGACGTTCAAGGCGTGCCCCATGTGCAGAACGCCGGTGACGTTGGGCGGCGGTATCACAATGGCATATGCGGGCCGCGAGCTGTCCTCTGCGGCGGCAAAAAGCCCCTGCTCTTCCCAGAAACGATACCAGTGTTTTTCGACCTCGTGGGGTTCGTAGCCCTTGTCCATCTGATGTGAACTCATATCGGGTCCTCGCGTTGGGGTCGCGGTAAGAAATAATTCCACAATATGGGGAAGGATTTTGGTTCGTCATCAAGGCACATCCGTTGGCGCATATCGAGATATGTGCCGGCGGTTGTAACGCCGAGGACGAGCCAAAAGACCAGCAAGATGTGGTATTATTTTTTGCCGAGGCCCTTTAAGATTGTGCGGCCCTCTCCCTCCACCACACCAGGGGTTCGGGGAAAAAAACCACCGTCCGACGACAGGATTGCGAAATTACGCAGCGCCACTCTGAGGCCCCGGTTGGCGCGAAACCCGGCCATTGGGCATTGCCGTCAAACTTAAATCGGGGATTATTCAATAATCCCCGATTCAATTCAAGATCTATTTTTTAGGGCGACTTCCCACCCGACGGTCCGGGCACCCCGGCTCAGCGGGTGTCGTTTTCCGGCGACCCGGCGAGCAGGGCCTTCTTAATGCGTTGAATCTCCTCGTTAACCGCCTTCTCCAGGACTTCCATCAGCATCGTTTCGATCCTGTCGGAAAACATGCGCCGCACCACCCGTTCCACCGCGGCTTCGACCTGCTCGGCCGAAACCACCGAGGCGCCCGCCGCTGCGTAGGTCGGGGCCGCCGCAACAGCGGCCGCGACCGGCATGACCTGTTGCACCGAACCGTTTGCCTTTTCCCGCATGCTGATTCCACCCGCGCCCAGGATAAATTTCTCCTCCCCGGTCCCCGCTTCCGGTGGCTCGGCCTCTTGCGGGGTTTTTACCGTTTCCTGGAAGGCCGGGGCCGCGATTTCAGGGCCGACATCTCCACGGCCCTGGGGTTCACCGTCATCCGACGGCAGCCCAGCCGGCTCCGCGGCGGCGCTTGCCCCGCTGGCCGGATCGTTGAAGATACCCGAAAATTCATCGTCTTCCAGGGCCTCCTCTCCCGGGGGCGTCGCAAGGCCCTCCAGATCCAGCAGGCCCTGGGTTTCGCCGCCGGTTTGGGCCGCTGCCGCATCTTCCTCCCCAGCGAAGCCCCCCGCAGCCGCCTGGGCTTGGTCGGCGAAGTCCACCAAATCCTGGTCTTCCAGAAAGAGCGCCTCCTCCGGCGCATCGTCCGCTTCCAGCCCGGATGCCGAGTCCGCGTCAAGGTCCGCGCTGCCCAAGTCAAGGTCGCCAAAATCCAGCAGCTCGTCTTCAGCAGAGGCCGCGTTTTCCCCGGCTGCGGAAAACCCGCCGGCATTGGCCGATCCGGTGTGTGATGGGGATAGAAGCGAGGCCTCGGGTCGGGGTTCTTGATCTTGGTTTTCAAATGACGCGCCCGGCGCTGTCGCCTGGTCGGCCAGCTCCAGGATTTCCTGCCCAGGGTCCTGGGCCACAGCCTCCCCCGCGGCGGGGTCGACTTCGGTCGGTGTCAGAGGCTCCGGGGTATCCAAAACTTCCTCTTCAGCGGCCATTTCGGTCAGCTCAATGATGCCGTTTTGCTCGTCCTCCGGTATGCTGAAAACATCGGTAAGCTCGATTACGTCATCATCGATCGCTGAGTCGTCCATCCCGTTGAATTCTATCATCGACTCCGGCCGCCCGTCTTCGTGGATTCCCGGCGCGTCCGACTTCATCCGCTTCGCCATCCCAACCTCTGCCTGTTCGGCTTCGTCGCCGCTAAATTGATAGGTCATCACGATTTCCTGTAATTAATTGATTTTTAATCTGAATTAAATTGAGGCACCCACCATTCGGATTCCGCCCCAATCGTCAAAAAAAGATTTACAGGGAAATTCCTTTTCCTTATACACCACCGGTTATGAGACGGTTTTTTATCACCCCCGCCCAGGCGGCATCGGCCTCACCAACCCTGACCGGCCAGGACGCCCATCATGTGCAAAACGTTCTGCGCCTCAAGCCCGGCCAGCCGATCGAACTTTTCGACGGCACGGGAATGGCCTATACGGCTGAAATCGAAGCCATCACCCCCGACGGGGTGAGCGTCAGGATCATGCGCCGTAAGCTGCACCAGACCGAACCGCCGACCGAGATCATCGTCGCCCAGGCGATGCTGAAGGACAAGAAGATGGATGTTCTCATCCGCCAGCTTACGGAGTTGGGCGCAACCCAATGGGTCCCGTTTTTCTCGTCGCGCGCAATCCCCCGACCCGACCCTGGTCGCTTGGAGCACCGGGTGGCGCGTTGGGTGAAAATCAGCCATGAGGCGGTCAAGCAATGCCGCCGCGGTCAGCCGCCCGCCATCCACCCCCCCCTAAGATTTGAAGACGCCCTCACCCTTGCCACCGACTGCCAGTTGAAACTGCTCTTCTGGGAGGAAGAAAGCACGCCTTTGAAAAACTGCTTCCCGGCCACACCATCCGACTTAAAGAAAGTCATGATCGTGTTGGGACCCGAAGGCGGTTTTGCCGCCTCCGAAGTCCACCAGGCACGCTCGGCCGGGTTCGCGATCGCCTCTCTCGGGCCCCGGATTCTCAGGGCTGAAACCGCTACCCTGGCCGCCTGCACCCTCATGCAGTTTGTTTTTGGCGATCTCGGCTGAATCCCAGGGCCGCCCGGGCCCAGGCTCACTTCATCAACAACTTGACCATCTCGATCTGCTGCAGGTCGAGGGTCTCAAACTGAACCCCGAACCCGTTGGCATCCCGGCGCACCACCTTGCCGCTGACGCTGAGATGGTTGCGGAGGTTGGCCGATGAAAAATTCAACTGGATGGTCTCCCCGACCGTGATGGGGTCCTGGGTTTCGATGTAAGCGCCGCCCAAGCTGATGTTGCGTACAAAATTCTGACAGGACCAGTCGTTGATATCGTAGTCCACCGCCACCATGCAGTTGAAGCGCGGGAAACGCCGCAGGTCGCGTTCCTGGTTTTCGGACTCGTCCTTGCGCCGCTGGCTCTCCATCAGGATGTTCATCAAGGATTCTTGGATTTCACGCTCGCACTTGCGCGGAATGTAGTCGATTTCAATCGCCGCCTGATCCCACCCGATGATATTGTAGGCGGCATCCACCCCGCGCAGGTCGCCGGTTTCGGCCGCCACCAGCTGCCCATGCTGCATGTGGAGGGAGCCAACCCTTTTATCCTCGGAAACCCTCAACGTGCAGCTTTTCTCCTCGAGTTCCAACATCTGAAGAAATGAGGAAAGGCTGATGCCGCGAACCTGGCCGCCGCAGTTGATGCCCAAGCTGGTGAAGATCTTTTCGGCCAGACCGGAGACGTCCAGCGGTTTTTCAAGCAGGGCGGCAACCCCAAGGGAAGCGGCATCGAAGCCGTTGACCCCCTTGCGGGGGTCACGCATGGCGATCAGTTCCAGCTCGGGGTGTTTTTGCTGGGCATAGGCCAGCAGCTCCCGGCCGCTCATACACGGCAACGCAAGATCGGTAATCAGCAGATCGAAGGGCCTGGATTCGATCAACCTCAGTGCCTCCTCGCCGCTGGGCGCCAACTCACCCTTGAAGTGGTTTCCGTGCGATTTCAGCAGGTGAGAAAAAGAATCGTGCAACTCGGCATCGCTGTCAACGATCAATATGCGCTTCATGAACCGTCTTCCTCGAGGGCATAGTTTGTAAAGTCTATCTACTCATCGGATAGCATCCCATTCTTTTTGATTGTTTTTTTAAATTACGTTTAATTAAGTGGACACCCAATCGGGCCCTGGTTTTCCCCAAGACAGCGCCAGCGGGGAAGCGCCGAGAGCAACGAAGACAGACGGTTCGCCTCGGTTTTTCCCAATTAAAGCCTGCAGGGCGACGCCGCGAAGGGGGCGCCCCTTGAAGCCGGCGGTCTTTTCAAAGGGGCGCAACAGACGTAAATTCGTTATTCTGCAAAGCTTTCAAAACCCTTTGGGGGCCCGGATAATGCCGCAAAAACCCTTGACAGGATTTTTTAATTCGGTATATATGCAATCCACTTTTCGGGGCGTAGGCCTGCCAAGACCGCTCAGAATGGATGGCCTCGCACAACAAAACCGTTTCTTTGCCGAGGTAGCTCAGTCGGTAGAGCAGGGGACTGAAAATCCCCGTGTCGGCAGTTCGATTCTGTCCCTCGGCACCAATGAAATTAAGGGTTTAGCAAATTTTAGCTAAACCCTTTTTCTTTGTGAAATCGATTTTGTACAAGGACTGTACAAGGATTTGGCCTGACGGTCCCCCTCGCAAGCTCTGCAATCCGATAATAATGAAATGGGGAAAATATCCCCTCAATCATCGTTTTCGGAAATCTTGCCACGGGCTCTGTCCCGCGGCCGCATTGCCTTCCCCACAGACCT
>JAJDNY010000204.1 GCA_022340425.1 Desulfobacteraceae bacterium
CCCGATTCGCCGGCCGCCCGGGCCGCGGGCCTGCTGACGGAGCTAAGCCGCAGCCTGCGCTACCTGGCAACCCTCGGGCTGCGCGGCTTCGATTGCGGCCCCGAAGCGCTCGGGGCCATGGCGGACTGGAACCGCAGCCGCCGCCTGCCGCAGCGCGAGACCCTGGCGCGCATTCGGGCCGACCTGGGCGACTGCCGGCGCTGTCCGCTGGCCGCCGGGCGCAACCGGATCGTGTTCGGCGAAGGCGATGAGGCCGCCCGGTTGGTGTTTGTCGGTGAAGCCCCGGGGTTTCACGAGGACCAGCAGGGGCGGCCCTTCGTGGGGACGGCCGGGCAGCTTTTGACGCGGATGATTACGGCCATGCAACTCTCCCGCGAGCAGGTTTACATCTGCAACATTCTCAAGTGCCGGCCGCCCGGCAACCGCAACCCGCTGCCGGAGGAGATTCAGGCCTGCGTGCCGTTTTTGAAGCGCCAGTTGGGCGCCATCCGGCCGGAGGCGATCGTCGCCCTGGGCAAGTTCGCCGCCCAGTTCCTGCTCGCCACCGAAGCCCCGATTTCCAGGCTGCGCGGACGCTTTCACGAATACCAGGGGATCAAAGTCATGCCGACCTTCCACCCGGCCTTTCTGCTCCACAACCCCGAGCGCAAACGCGACGTCTGGGAGGACCTGAAGCAGGTCATGACCCTGTTGGGGCTTTCGGCCGATGATTAAGGCCCCGGAAAAAATAATGCCACCGCTTGCTTGTCTTTTGGCCCGTCACCGGCGTTACAGCCGCCGGCACATATCCCGATATGCGCCGACGGATGTGCCTTGGTGACGAACCAAAATCCGGCGCCATATTGCGGCATTATTTTTTATCGTGACCTTTAACCACCGTCGAAACCCCTTGAGAAAGGATGCGATCATGCGATTCGGACCGCTGTGGCTGATCCTGGGGGCGGCCCTCCTGATGGCGCCCTTGCCGGCATCCGCCGCCGCCCCTGAAGTCTATCTGCTGAATGCCTCGGGGCCGGTCAATCCGGGGCTGGTGGAATTTCTGGCCGACGGCATCGAGAAGGCGGAACAAGAGGGCGCAGCGGCGGTGGTCATCGCCCTGGATACCCCCGGGGGTTTGGCCGACTCCATGCGCGAGATCGTCAAATCGATTCTCGCAAGCCCTGTTCCGGTGGTGGTTTTCGTCTCACCCGGGGGGGCGCGTGCGGCCTCCGCCGGGGTGATGATCACCATGGCGGCGGATGTCGCCGCCATGGCGCCGGGCACCAACATCGGCGCCGCTCACCCGGTGGGGCTGGGGGGCCAGGAGATCGGCGAGAGCATGGCCGATAAGGTCACCAACGATATGGCCGCCTACAGCAGCAGCATCGCCGCCAAGCGCGGGCGCAATGCCGAGTGGGTGGAAAAAGCGGTGCGCGAAAGCGTTTCGATCACCGCAAGCGAGGCCCTCCAAAAGAATGTGATCGACCTGGTGGCCGAGGACCTGGATGACCTGCTGCGGCAGCTGGAGGGGCGCGAAGTGCCCGGCAAGGGGCGCCTGAGCCTGGCCGGTGCGCGGGTCACCATCGTCCAGGAAACCTTGCGCACCAAAGTCCTGCGGACCATCAGCAACCCCAACATCGCTTACATCCTGTTGATGATCGGGATGGCGGGCCTGTTTTTCGAACTCTCGCACCCGGGGGCCATCTTTCCCGGCGTGGTTGGCGGGATTGCCATCATCCTGGCCTTTTTCGCCTTCCAGACGCTGCCGGTCAACGCCACCGGCATCCTGCTGATCATTCTGGCCGTCATTTTTTTTGTGCTGGAACTTTTCATCACCAGTTACGGCCTGCTGAGCATTGCGGGCATCGGCTCCCTGCTGCTGGGCTCCCTGATGCTGTTTGAAGGCGACAAAGTCGGGGTGCGGTTGTCCTGGGCGGTTCTCTTGCCCACCGTGGCCCTGGTTTCCGGGTTTTTCATCGCGGTCGTCGGGCTGGTGCTCAAGACCCACCTGTCCAAACCGCGCACGGGCGCCGTCGGGCTGGTGGGCGAAATCGGGGTGGTCAAGGTGGCCCTCCAGCCCCAAGGCAAGGTCTTCATTCACGGGGAGTTGTGGCACGCCCGGGCCCGGGCGCCGGTGGCGGTCGGTGCCAAGGTGCGGGTGCTGGCCGTTGAGGGGCTGCTGCTGGAGGTGGAACCCGAAGCGGCCTGAACCTGGGCTGCCAGACGCAAAGGCGGCCGGCGCTGCGAAACATTACGGACTTGAGAGAAGTCAAAATTTGAGGAGGTGGCTATGCTGCAGTTGCCCGTGATTCTGATTGTCGCCCTGGTGGTCATCTTTCTGTGGTCGGCCATCCGGGTTTTGAACGAATACGAGCGCGGGGTGATTTTCCGGCTGGGCCGGGTGATCAAGTCCAAAGGGCCCGGCCTGATCATCCTGATCCCGGTGATCGACAAGATGGTCAAGGTCAGCCTGCGGCTGGTGGTCTCCGACGTCGACCCCCAGGACGTGATCACCCGCGACAACGTTTCGGTCAAAGTCAACGCGGTGATCTATTTCCGGGTCATCGATCCCAACAAGGCGGTCTTGCAGGTGGAGGACTACCGCTACGCCATGTCCCAGCTGGCCCAGACGACCCTGCGCAGCGTCTGCGGCCAGGCGGAGCTGGACGATTTGCTCGCCGCCCGCGAAAAGATCAACAGCCAGCTGCAGGAGATCCTGGACATGCACACCGACCCCTGGGGCATCAAAGTCGCCACGGTGGAACTCAAGCACATCGACCTGCCCCAGGAGATGCAGCGCGCCATGGCCCGCCAGGCCGAGGCCGAGCGGGAGCGGCGCGCCAAGATCATCAACGCCGACGGTGAATACCAGGCCGCCGACAAACTGGCCGAGGCGGCCGATATCATGCAGCAACATCCCATTGCGCTGCAGCTGCGCTACCTGCAGACCATGCGCGAGATGTCCACCGAGCGCAACACCACGACCTTTTTCCCGTTCCCCATCGACGTCGTCAAACCGCTGATCGAGGTGATGCAAAAAGCGCTCAAGGGCGGTGGCTGACGGCGCCGGCTTGCGGAATTATTTGTTGCCGCGATAGCCAGCGGGTTGACATATTTAAAAAAGATCGGATATAGAAAACAGTTTCATGTCCACCCCGCGGCCCATGCGCCGGGTGCTGGCGCGGGGCCGCGTGAGGTGCTTCGAGATTTTTCGCCATCCGGTAGGCGGGGGTGCAGGCCTCCGCTTACGTATTTTGCGAGGTTCGGAAAGGAGTCGTGTGGAAATGGGTAAAACCAAAAAAGAAGCCAAGGAAAAGCCCCTGGACAAGATGACCGCCAAGGAACTGCGGGAAGTCGCGATGACCATCCCCGAAATCGTCGGGGTCCATGGCATGAACAAAAACGAGCTGGTCAGCGCGGTCAAAAAGGCGCGCGGGATTGCCGAAGAAACCGCCAAAACCACCAGTTCCGACATCCGTGAGATCAAACAGCAGATCAAAGTCTTCAAAGCCCAGCGCGCCCAGGCCCTTGAAAACGATGACGCCCGCAAGGCGGCCATCTACCGCCGCCGGATCAGCCGGCTGAAGAAGAAAACCCGGCGTGCCGCCTGATGCCGACACCCTCGGCGGTCCACAGGCCAACCGGCGGTTTCCGTTCCCCCCGCCGCGAAAGCGGCCGGTGATGGAACCTCCGGCAAGTCCCGCGCGCCGGCCCCCGTCGGCCGGAGCAGGCCTGGGCACCGGCATCGACCCGCGGCGCCTGGCCTTCGACATCGACGGCGTGATTGCGGACACCATGAGGCTTTTTTTGGATATCGCCCGGGAGGATTACCAGATTGCGGACCTCGCCTACGACGATATCACCTGCTACACCCTTGAAACGTGCTTGGGCATTGCACCGACGATCATCCGCGAAATCGTCGATCGCCTGCTGACCGGCGACTACCGCGCTCCCCTGCGACCGATGCCGGGCGTGCGAAGGGTTCTCAACCGCATCGGGCGCCGTTACGGCCCCCTGCGGCTGGTAACCGCCCGGCCTTCGGCGACGACCATCCACGAGTGGCTGCTGGCCGCATCGGGTTTGGCCCCCGGGGAGATCGAGGTGACCGCCACCGGCCATTACGCCGCCAAGGCCGAGGTGCTGCAGGCCAAGGGGGTCGCCTTTTTTGTGGAGGATCGACTGGACACCTGTTTTCTGCTGGAGGCGGCGGGGATCACCCCGATTCTCTTCCGCCAGCCCTGGAACCGGGAACCCCACCCGTTCATCGAGGTCGGCTCCTGGGATGAACTTGGGGGGCTGATCGCCTTTTGAGGCGCACCCGAACCCATCCGACGGTAAGATCATGGACCACCCGGGGCCTGAAAAATTGATCCAGGGGTTTCTGGACAGCCTGGCGGCCGAAAAAGGCTTCAGTCCCAACACCTGCCGGGCTTACCGGCACGACCTGGAGGAGTTTGCCGCCTATCTCGGGTGGGTGCCGGCCGGCGCGGCGGCACCGGGTGCCGCCGCCAAATCCGCTCCCGTCGGTTTCGATGCGGTGGACATGCTGACCATCCGAGGCTTTCTGGGGCAACTTTACCGGCGCAACCACAAAAGCACCATTGCCCGCAAGCTCTCGGCGCTGCGGACATTTTTCCGCTATCTGCTCAAACTGGGGCTGGTCGCCAGCAACCCGGCGGAAATGGTGGCCACCCCCAAGCAGGAAAAACATCTGCCGGCCTACCTGACGGTGGACGACATGTTCCGCCTGCTGGAGGCGATCACCGACGACAGCCTGGCGGGGCTGCGCAACCGGGCGATTTTTGAGACCCTCTATTCCTGCGGCTTGCGGGTCTCGGAACTCGCCGGGCTGGGCGCCGCCGACGTCGACCCCGGCCGGCGGATGGTGCGGGTCCTCGGCAAGGGCCGCAAGGAGCGCATCGTGCCCATCGGGCAGAAGGCCCTCGCGGCCATCGACGCCTATCGGCGGCGGCTCGAGAGTGAGGCGCCGGCGTCAGCCGCCGCCGACGGGGCGCTTTTTCTCAACAAATTCAATCGGCGGCTGGGCACGCGCTCCATCGCGCGCATTCTGGATCAGCTGGTGCGTCGCTGCGGGCTGCTGGTTCCGGTGTCGCCGCACGCCATCCGGCATTCTTTCGCCACCCACCTGCTGGATGCCGGCGCCGACCTGCGGGTGGTGCAGGAACTGCTGGGCCATCAGAGCCTTTCCACCACCCAGAAGTACACCCACGTGAGCATCGAACGCCTGATGGCGGCCTATGACCAGGCCCACCCCCGGCGGTAACCCCCTGCGGCGGCGACGGCCGCCGGTGGAGAAAGACAAACGGCATGAGTTTTCAGCACGACCGAGCCTGCCCTGGGCCCCGTTTTCACGGCACCACCATTCTGGCCGTCCGGCGTGACGGCAAAGTGGCGGTGGCCGGTGACGGCCAGGTGACCCTGGGCAACAACATCATCAAACATCAGGCCCGCAAGGTGCGGCGCATCTACGAAGACCGGATTGTCGTGGGCTTCGCCGGCGCCACCGCCGATGCCCTGACCCTCTTTGACAAGCTGGAGACCAAGCTCCAGCGCTTCAACGGCAATCTCACCCGGGCGGCGGTGGAAATGGCCCGCGAATGGCGCACCGACAAGTACCTGCGGCACCTGGAGGCCATCATGATCGCCGTCGATGCGGGCAATATGCTGGTGATTTCCGGCAACGGCGATGTCATCGAACCCGACGAGGGGGTGATGGGGATCGGCTCCGGCGGCGTCGCCGCCCAGGCCGCCGCCACCGCCCTGATGCGCCACAGCGATTTGGATGCCCGCGGGATCCTCGAAGCCGCCATGAAAATCGCGGCAGGTTTGTGCATCTACACCAACGACCGCATCACCATCGAAGAACTCTAGCCGGGGAGGCGGGTCCCACCGCAACCCGGCATGAAACGGCGGCACCATGAGCGACCTGAAACCCTCTGAAATCGTGAGTGAGCTTGACAAGTACATCATCGGCCAAGCCAACGCCAAGCGGGCGGTGGCGATTGCGTTGCGCAACCGCTGGCGGCGTCAAAAGGTGGACCCGGAGCTGCGCGACGAGATCGCTCCCAAAAACAACATCCTGATCGGTCCCACCGGGGTCGGCAAGACCGAGATCGCCCGGCGTCTGGCCAAGCTGGCCGACTCGCCCTTCATCAAGGTGGAGGCCTCCAAGTTCACCGAGGTGGGCTATGTCGGCCGGGATGTGGAGTCCATGATCCGGGACCTGCTGGAGTTGACCGTCAACATGCTCAAATCCCGTGCCCAGGAGGAGGTCAGGGGGCAGGCCGAGCGCATCGCCGAGGAACGTCTGCTGGATTTGCTGCTGCCCAAAGCCGGCGTGGACAAGTTCTCCAAGGGCGAGGAGGCCCGGGAGCCCTCCCTGGAGGTGGTCAGCGCCAATCCTGCCGAGCCCTCTTCCACCCGTGAAAAGCTGCGTGCCATGCTGCGCCGCGGCAAACTCGACGAGCGCTACGTGGATCTGGACGTCGCCGACAGGTCGATGCCGATGGTGGAGATTTTCTCCAACATGGGCATGGAGGAGATGGGGATCAATTTCAAAGACATGTTCAGCGGGCTGCTGCCCAAAACCTCCAAGCGGCGCAAGGTCACGGTGAGCGAGGCGCGCGCCCTGATCACCCAGGAGGAGGTGCAGGGCCTGGTGGACATGGAAAAGGTCGTCAAACAGGCGGTGGTCAAAGTGGAACAGTCGGGCATCGTTTTCCTGGATGAAATCGACAAGATCGCCGGCAAAGAGGGCGGGCACGGCCCGGACGTCTCCCGTGAAGGGGTGCAGCGCGACCTGCTGCCCATCGTCGAGGGCTCAACGGTGATCACCAAGTACGGCCCGGTGCGCACCGATCACATTCTCTTTATCGCCGCCGGCGCCTTTCACACCGTCAAACCCTCCGATCTGATCCCCGAGCTGCAGGGGCGCTTTCCGATCCGGGTGGAGCTCACCTCCCTGGGCCAAAAGGATTTCGAGCGCATTCTGACCGAGCCGCGCAACGCCCTGCTGCTGCAGTACATCGCCCTCTTGCGCACCGAGGGCCTGCAGGTGGTCTTCGAAGACGATGCGGTCGCCGAGATCGCCCGGATCGCCGAGGAGGTCAACAACCGGACCGAAAACATCGGCGCCCGGCGGCTGCACACCATGATGGAGCGGCTGCTGGAGGACATTCTCTTCGAGGCCCCCGAGATGGCCGGTCAGCGGGTGGTCATCGACGGCGCCTATGTGCGCGGAAAACTGACGGAGATCGTCCAGGACGAGGATCTCAGCCGCTACATCCTGTAGCCGCCCATGACCACGTGGAGAACCTGACCATGAACCCCAGTGTCGCCGACATTCTGATCGAAGCGCTGCCCTATATCCGGCGGTTTTCCGGAATGACCATCGTGATCAAATACGGCGGGCACGCCATGGTGGACGAGGACCTCAAGGAGGCCTTCGCGCGCGACATCACCCTGATGAAGTTTATCGGGCTCAACCCGGTGGTGGTCCACGGCGGCGGGCCCCAGATCAATTCGGTGCTGGACCGGATGGGCATCCGGCCCCGATTCGTGCGGGGGATGCGCCTGACCGACGCCCCCACCATGGACGTGGTCGAGATGGTTCTGGGCGGCAAGGTCAACAAGGCCATCGTGGCCCAGGTCAACCGCCAGGGCGGCCGCGCGGTGGGGCTGAGCGGCAAGGACGGCGGGTTGATCATGGCCAGGAAGCTTCAGATTCTCCATCAGGAGGACGACTCCAAACCACCGGAGATCATCGACCCGGGGCTGGTCGGGGAGGTCACCCGGATCAACCCGGAGATCATTCAAACCCTGACCGGCCAGGGTTTCATCCCCATCATCGCGCCGGTCGGGGCGGGCGAGAATGGGGAAACCTTCAACATCAACGCCGACCTGGTGGCCGGCCGGATCGCCGGGGCGCTCTCCGCCGGCCGCTTGATGCTGCTGACCGACGTCGACGGGGTCATGGACGCCGCCGGCCGCCTGATCTCCTCCATCGATTCCCAAACGATCCGCCGGATGGTGCAAAACGGCGAGATCTCCGGCGGCATGATCCCCAAGATCGAATACGGCCTCAAGGCGCTCTCGGATGGGGTGCAAAAGGTGCAGATCATCAACGGCGCCAAACGCCACGCCCTGCTGCTGGAGCTGTTCACCGACCAGGGGATCGGAACGGAGGTGACCCTGTGAACCCGGCTGAAAACCCCACCATCGCCGCCGCCGACGGCGCCATCTGCGCCACCTACAAGCGCTTTCCGATCGTTCTGGTGGAAGGCCGTGGCGCCAGCCTGTGGGACAGCGACGGCCGGCGCTATACCGATTTCGTCGCCGGGATCGCCGTCTGCAACCTGGGTCACGCGCACCCGGCGGTGGCCGAGGCGCTCTGCCGCCAGGCAAAGCTTCTGCTGCACGTCTCCAACCTCTACTACACCGTTCCCCAGACCGAGCTGGCCGCCTGGCTGACCGCCCACAGCTTCGCCGAGCGCGTCTTTTTCTGCAACAGCGGCGCCGAAGCCAACGAGGCCGCCCTGAAGCTGGTGCGCAAGTATTTCAACGACCGCGGCGCGGCCGGCCGGCGGCGGGTGGTGGCCATGGAGCGCTCCTTCCACGGGCGGACCATGGCGACCCTCTCGGCCACCGGCCAGGAAAAGGTGCGCCAGGGCTTCGAGCCCGTCCTGGGGGGATTCGAGTTCGTGCCCTTCAATGATATCGATGCCCTGGCCCAGGTGGTGGATCAGGACACCGCGGCGGTGGTCCTGGAGCCGGTGCAAGGGGAGGGCGGTGTGCGGCCGCCGGCGCCCGGCTACCTTCAGGCGGTGCGCGCGCTCTGCGACGATGCCGGCGCCCTGCTGGTGTTCGACGAGATTCAGACCGGGATCGGCCGCACCGGAAAACTCTTCGCCCACGAGCATTTCGGTGTTCAGCCCGACATCATGACCCTGGCCAAGGCCCTGGCCAACGGGCTGCCCATGGGGGCCATGCTGGCCACCGAAAAGATCGCCGCGGCCTTCGGGTTCGGCAGCCACGCCTCCACCTTTGGCGGCACCCCGATCGTGGCGGCGGCCGCCCTGGAGGTGGTCAGGGCCCTGGACGGCGGTCTGATCGACCAGGCCGCGGCCACCGGGGCTTATTTCAAGGAGCAGCTCCTGGGCCTGCAGTCGCGCCACCCATCGGTGCGGGAGGTTCGCGGCCTGGGGCTGCTTCTGGGAATGGAGATCGACGGCGACGGTGATGCCATCGTGCGGGCCTGCATGCAGCAGGGCTTCCTGATCAACTGCATTCAGGGCGATATCCTGCGCTTCGTGCCGCCGCTGATCATCTCGCGCGAGGAAATCGACGGCCTGGTGGCCTGTCTGGACGCGCTGCTCTGACCCGCGGCGCCTTGGAGACGCAGTGCCATGCGGTGCTTTTTTAGAAAGGAACTTTGACGGGCACCCCGGGGATAGGCCTGGATTTACAGCTCCCAGTGTTCTGTGTTCATTTTCTTTTGCGGACAAGAAAACGAACCAAAAGAAGCCGCCCGCGTCCCGGGGCCCTTCGGGCTGCCCTGCGCTTCTCGCAGCCGGCGGGCCCTGTGGAACTCGCTTGCACTCAGACAGCCACAGGGCCTTTATCGCCGGCTGCTGCGATGCTCGGCCCGGGGCGACGGGACATAAACCCCCGGCGGCATCAGGCGATGTAAAACCGGCTGTCGTCTTCGAAAAACGCCACACCGACGGGGATTAGGGGGTTAAGTTTATTTAAAAGGCCAAGTTGCGGCGCGCAAATCTCGTGGAGTGAGGCCTATTTATTTACGCCGCAGCGACTTCGAGATGCGGCGCAACGCGGAAATTGGGTTTTTTGCGGAACCGTCAATTTTGAAACCAAGGAGAAAACCGTGCCTGCCAGTGTCAAAAAAGTGGTCTTGGCCTATTCCGGTGGTCTGGACACCTCGGTGATTTTGAAATGGCTGATGGAAACCTACGGTTGTGAGGTGATCGCCTTTTCGGCCGATATCGGCCAGCGCGACGACATGGCCCTGGTGAAGGCCAACGCCCTGCGCACCGGGGCCGCCAAGGTCTACATCGACGATCTCAAAGAGGATTTCGTGCGCGATTACGTTTTTCCGGTATTCCGGGCCAACGCCATCTACGAGGGGCAGTATCTTTTAGGTACCTCCATCGCGCGGCCGCTGATCGCCAAGCGCCAGGTGGAAATCGCCGGCTTGGAAGGGGCCGACGCCGTCAGCCACGGGGCCACCGGCAAGGGCAACGACCAGGTGCGCTTCGAACTCGCCTACCTGGCGCTCAACCCCCAGATTCAGATCATCGCCCCCTGGCGGGAATGGGACCTGGGTTCGCGCACCGCCCTGATGGCCTTCGCCGCCAAACACGACATTCCAGTGCCCACCACGCGCGCCAAACCTTACAGCATGGACGGCAACCTGCTGCACATCAGCTACGAGGGCGGCATCCTGGAAGACCCCTGGAACGCCCCGCCGGCGGAGATGTTCACCTTCACGGTCTCCCCCCAGGAGGCGCCCGACACCCCCGAAGAAATCGAGATCTCCTTCGCCCACGGGGACCCGGTGGCCATCGACGGCCGGGAGTACTCACCGGCCGCGATGCTGGCCGAACTCAACCGCCTGGGCGGCCGCAACGGCGTTGGCCGGGTGGATCTGGTGGAAAACCGCTTCGTGGGCATGAAATCCCGCGGGGTGTACGAAACCCCCGGCGGCACGATCCTGCGGGCGGCCCACATGGCCCTGGAGTCCATCACCCTGGACCGCGAGGTGCTGCATCTGCGGGATTCGCTGGTGCCCAAATACGCAGAGCTGATCTACAACGGCTTCTGGTTCGCGCCGGAGCGCGAACTGCTGCAGACCATGATCAACGAGGCCCAGCGCAACGTCAGCGGCAGCGTCCGTTTGGCGCTCTACAAGGGCAACTGCACGATCCTCGGGCGCAAGTCCGACAAATCCCTCTACCGGGTGGATTTCGCGACCTTCGAGGACGACGACGTATACAGTCAGAAGGATGCCGAGGGGTTTATCCGGCTAAACGCGCTGCGCCTGAGAATCCGCAAGCTGATGGCCGGCTGAGGCAACCGCGCCTAACGGGCGGCGGCCGTCTTCGTTCCGGGATTGTCTCCGGGGCGGCCGGCGCCCCGACCCGCATCGCCCGGCAAGGAGGGGTATGTCCGAGAAACCCTGGGAAGGCCGATTCACCGAGAAGACCGACCGGCTGGTGGAGAGCTTCACCGCGTCCATCGATGTCGATCGCCAGCTGTATGCCGATGACATCGATGGCAGCGTGGCCCACTGCCGCATGCTGGCGCGGGCCGGGATCATCACCGCCGAGGAGGCCGCGCAGCTGGTGGAGGGGCTGGGGCGCATCCGGCGCGAGATCGAGCGCGGCAACTTCCGCTACGACGACAGCCTGGAAGATATCCACATGCACATCGAGGCGCGCCTGGTGCAGGAGGTGGGCACCGTCGCCCAGAAACTCCACACCGCCCGCAGCCGCAACGACCAGGTGGTTTTGGATGCGCGCTTGTACCTGCGCCGCGAGGTCCGCGAAATCGCCGCCCACCTGGCCGAACTGCGACGGGTCTTGACCGACCTGGCCGAGGCCCACCTGGACGTCATTCTGCCCGGCTACACCCACCTGCAGCGGGCCCAGCCGGTGCTGCTGGCCCATCACTGGCTGGCCTACTGCGAGATGTTCACCCGCGACAGCGACCGGCTGGCGGAGGCCTACGCGCGGATCAACGTCCTGCCGCTTGGGGCTGCGGCCCTGGCCGGCACCACCTACCCCATCGACCGGGCCTATACGGCGGAGCTTTTGGGGTTTGCGGCGGTTTCGGCCAACAGCCTGGACACCGTCGGGGACCGCGATTTCATGCTGGAGTTTCTCGCCGCGGCCAGCATCTGCATGATGCACCTCAGCCGGCTCTCCGAGGAGCTGGTGCTCTGGTCTTCGGCGGAGTTCGGGTTCATCGGCCTGCCCGACGCCTTTGCCACCGGCAGCAGCATCATGCCGCAAAAGAAAAACCCCGACGTGCCAGAGCTGGTGCGCGGCAAGACCGGCAGGGTCTACGGCGCCCTGGTGGCGCTCTTGACCACGATGAAGGGCCTGCCCTTGGCCTACAACCGCGATATGCAGGAGGACAAGGGGCCGCTGTTTGACGCGGTCACGACCCTCAAGGGCTGCCTGGGGATCTACATCCGGATGCTGCCCAAGCTGGCGATCAATGCCGAGGCCATGGGGCAAGCCGCAGCGACGGGCTTTTTGAACGCTACCGACCTGGCCGACTACCTGGTCACCCGGGGGCTGCCCTTTCGCAAGGCCCACGGCTGCGCCGGCCAGGCCGTGGGCTACGCCGTTTCGGTCAAGAAGGAGCTGCACGAACTGAGCCTCGCGGAGCTGCAGCGCTTTTCGCCCCTGATCAAAGCCGATATCTTCGAGGCCCTGGCCACGCGCCAGATGGTGGACCGCAGGCGCTCGCTGGGGGGCACCGCCACGGAAAACGTCAAGGCCGCCCTGGCGGTTGCCCGGCAGCAACTGGAGGAGGACCGCCGCCGCTGGACCCCGGCGTCTTGAGCCCAAGCGGCCCAAGGGCCCATCGACGGACCCGGCGCCGGCCTTTATGCTCGGACCTGTTTTACCCGACCCTGAGGTGCAAACCGAAATGCGGCCGATTTTTCCCCTCCTGCGAATCCTGCTCCTGCTGACGACCGCAATCCCCGGTCTGCTGGCCTTGGGCTGTGGCGTCAAAGGCCCGCCCATGCCCCCGCAGATGGTGCCGCCGCCGCCCGTGACGGACCTCCAGGGCCGGGTCGTGGAGGACCGGGCGGTCCTCACCTGGACGGTTCCGGGGCGTGCTTCGCGGCGGGAGATGGAAATGACCGGGTTTCGGGTCTACCGCGCGCGCACCCCCCTTTCCGAAAGCGCATGCGAGAACTGCCCGCTAAGCTTCGAGCAGGCGGCCGAGCTGAACCCCGGGCCTCAGCCCGAGTCCCAGATGCGCTTCAGCGAGGTGCTGCAGCCGGGCTACCGCTACACCTACAAGGTGGTCGGATACGGTGCCGGGGACAACCGCTTCGAGGATTCCAACCTGGTGGCGCTGGAATTTCCCTGAGAGGGCCCCTTTTGGGGGGTCGGATTGTGAGGTGCGCTTGTGGCTTCGGCAGAGGGCGGCGTGACCGGGATTCCCTTCTACAAGATGAGCGGCAGCGGCAACGATTTCATCGTTATCGACAACCGCGGCGCGCGGGTGCCCGAGCAGCGGCTGGCCGCCTTCGTGCGCGGGGTCTGCCGGCGCAAGCTTTCCGTTGGCGCCGACGGCCTGATCCTGGTGGAGGCCGCCCAGGGGGCGGATTTCCGCTGGCGTTTTTTCAACTCGGATGCCAGCCCCGCCGAAATGTGCGGCAACGGGGCGCGCTGCGTGGCCCGCTTTGCCTATCTCAACGGCATCGCCGGGGAGCGGATGACCTTTCTGACCGCAGCCGGCCCGGTGACGGCCGAAGTGACGGGCAACCGGGTCAAGGTCAAGATGCCCGACCCGGTCGGGCTTCGGCTTTCCTACCCGATCACGCTCGCCCGGGGGGCGGTGACCATCAGCAGCGTCAACACCGGCGTCCCCCACGTGGTCGTTCCCTGCGCGGACCTCGATGGGCTGGATGTGGTCGCTCTGGGGCGCGAAATCCGCTACCATCAGCAATTCGCACCGGCAGGCACCAATGTCAATCTGGTGTGTCCGCGGCCCGATGGCGCGATTGCCATCCGCACCTACGAACGCGGGGTTGAGGATGAGACCCTGGCCTGCGGCACGGGCGCCATCGCCGCCGCCCTGGTGACGGCCGCGCTCGAGGACCGCAGGTCCCCCATCGGGGTGGTGACCCGCGGGGGGGAGATCTTGACGATTTTCTTCCAGCGCCAAGAACAATGCTACCGCAGCGTCTTCATGGAGGGCGGCGCCCGGCTGATCTACCGGGGAGAGCTCTGCCCAGAGGCCTGGAGCTGACCGCATGCCCACCCACCACGCCGTTGTGTCCATCGGCTCCAATCTGGGGGATAAACTGGCCCACCTGCGCTGCGGGTTGTCGCTCCTGGAATCCTCCGGGGCCGCGCGGATCATCGCCAGTTCCCGCTTTTTCCGGACCCGGCCGGTGGACTTCCTCGATCAGGACTGGTTTGTCAACGCCGCGGTGCTCCTGGAGACCCCGTTGGCGCCGCGGCCGCTTTTGGCCGCGCTGAAGGCCGTCGAGCGGCAGGTGGGCAGAGCCCAGGAAGCAGTTCGGTTCGGTCCGCGCGTGCTGGACATGGACATCGTGCTCTACGAAGCGCTGGTGCTGGAGAGTGCGGACCTGACCATCCCGCATCCCCGCATGCACAAAAGACGTTTTGTGCTGATGCCCATCTGTGATATAGATCCGGACATTGTGCACCCCGTGCTCCGCAAAAGCATGGCGGTGCTGTTGAGCGAAATTCGAGACCCGGCCCAGGAGGTGGAACCGATAGCGTGCGGCTGATTATTCTCATACTGCTGGTTTACCTGGGCTATCGCGCACTGAAGTCCTGGGTCCGCCAGAGCTTGACCGGCGGTCCGGGCAGTGGCCAGGGCAGCGCCCGCGAGATCGACGATGTGATGATCAAATGTCCGGCCTGCGAGATCTATTTCCCCCGCAGAGAGGGTGTCCAGCACACCGTCGGGGGCCGGGATCTCAGCTTTTGCAGCCCCGAATGCCGGGACCACTACCTGGATCAGCACGAGAACTGACAGTTCCGTAAAAAACCCAATTTCCGCGTTGCGCTGCATCTCGAAGTCGCTGCGGCGTAAATAAGTACGCCTCACTTCTCGAGATTTGCGCGCCGTAACTTGGGCTTTTTACGAAACTGTCTGATTTTTTACTTTTTACCGGTCCATCAGAACTGACTGCGATCCATGAGGAGGCTCATCTAGATGAAGTTTTTTATCGACACCGCCAACATAGCGGAAATCCAGGAAGCGCACCGGATGGGGATGGTGGACGGGGTCACCACCAACCCCTCGCTGATCGCCAAGGAGGGCCGCGATTTCGAAACCATCATCGGCGAGATCTGCAGCATCGTTGACGGCCCGATCAGCGCCGAGGTCATCAGCTGCGACACCGCCGGCATGCTCCAGGAGGCCCGGAGGCTGGCCAAAATCCACGCCAACGTCGTGGTCAAGATCCCCATGACGGTGGACGGCCTCAAAGCCGCCCGCACCCTTGCCGAGGAGGAGATCAAGACCAACGTCACCCTGGTCTTTTCACCGCTGCAGGCGTTGATGGCGGCCAAGGCCGGGGCCGCCTACGTCAGCCCCTTCGTGGGGCGTCTGGACGATCTTTCCCACGACGGGCTTCAGCTGGTGGAGCAGATCGTTCAAATCTACGACAACTACGCCTTTGAAACCGAGGTTATCGTGGCCAGCGTGCGCAATCCGCTGCATGTTCTGGAATCCGCCATGATCGGGGCGGACATCGCCACCATTCCCTTCAACGTGCTGGCCAAGATGGCCGGGCACCCCCTGACGGACAAGGGCCTGAAGTGCTTCCTGGACGATTGGAACAAGACGCAGGGGTGATCCGGTGACCTCAAAGGTGTCCACCAGCGGCCGGGGGATGCGCGAGCGCCTGATGCACCCCAACAGCCTGACCCTCTTCCGGATCCTGGCCTCGCCGGCGGTCGTGCTGCTGATGCTGGCGCCGGTCAGGCTGAGCGCCTTCATGGCCGCCATGGTCTTCAGCGCCGCCGCGATCACCGACTATCTGGACGGCTACTTGGCCCGCAGCCGCGGTCTGGTGACCACCTTCGGCAAGGTGATGGACCCCATGGCCGACAAGCTGCTGGTCTCTACGGCGTTCATCATGCTGACGGCCCAGGGGTGGACTCCGGCCTGGATCGTCTGCGTCATCGTGGCGCGTGAGATCGCCGTCACCGCGCTGCGGGGCATCATGGCCGAACACGGCAAGGACGTTTCGGCCTCCGGGCTGGGCAAGTACAAGACCGGCTTTCAGATCGCGGCGATCATACCGCTGTTGATGCACTACCCGTATTTCGGCATCGACATGCAGGCCATCGGGGCCTTTTTTCTCTGGGGGGCGTTGATCTTCACGGTCTGGTCGGGGATCGACTATTTCATCCGCTTCCGCCAGCTGCTGGAAACCTGATTTCAAGTTTTATGTTGACAAAAGGGGCCTGAATAGGTAAACACGAGTCCCGTTGAGCGGGAATAACTCAGTGGTAGAGTGCGACCTTGCCAAGGTCGAAGTCGCGGGTTCAAATCCCGTTTCCCGCTCCATTTTTTTTGGCGGCATAGCCAAGTGGTAAGGCAGAGGTCTGCAAAACCTCCATTCACCAGTTCG
>JAJDNY010000205.1 GCA_022340425.1 Desulfobacteraceae bacterium
TCCGGCCCCGGACCCCCTTCCCCGCCCCGACCCCAACACGCCCGACAGGCCTGGTGCGGCTCAGGATTTCGGGCCGCCCGGGCCGCTGCGGTCCGCGCCGCCTGCGCCGATCCCCAGAAACTCCCGGGCATTGCCCGCCAGAACCGCCTCCAGGTGTTCCTCTTTCAGCCCGGCCCCCCGCAGCCACTTCAGCTCCCGGTCCCAGGCGTAGGGAAGGCTGGGAAAATCGGAGCCGTACATCACCCGGTCGGGACGCAGGTCAGCCAGCGGAACCCGGTTTTCAAAGGGCAGGTAGTCGGTCAGCGCCATGGCGGTGTCCAGCCAGAGCGTGTCGTGGCGTTCCAGCAGCCGCTGGTATGCGCGGAACTCGTCGGCGCCCAAGTGAGGCACGCAGAGCGTTAGACCCGGGAAGTTTTCAAGCAGGCGCCCCACCTTGGCGGCGCTGCAGGTCCGGTGGGGGTCGCAGCGGTACGCCGGGCTCTTGGGTTCGCGGCCGGCATGAATCACCAGGGGCTTGCCTTCGTTGGCGCAGACCTGGCAGACCGCGTCCAGGGCGGCGCTCTGCATGTCGAAACACTGCACGTGGGCGTGGAGCTTGACACCCTTGAGCCCCAGGCCGAAAGCCTCTCGCAGGATGTCCGGGGCCTCCGGTTCACCGGGAAAGACCGTGGCCAGCGCCGTCACCCGGTCACCGAAGGGGCCGCAGTTTTGGGCCGCGTAGCGGTTCAAACCCCGGGCGATGCCCGGTTTGTGGGCGTAGAGGAGCGCCACCACGTGCGCGACGCCGCGGTCCAGCAGGAAGCTCAGGATCTCGCGGGTGCCGAGACGGTAGCGGATGGGCCAGGCGTGGGCGTCGAACCACTGCCAGATGGCGGTCCAGATAGTGTCCGGGAAAATGTGGACATGGGCGTCCACCACCGGCGGCAGCCCCGCCGGGACCCGCGGGCCTTCAGGATCGTTGAGCGCAGCAAGCGATGGTGTCAGCATGGCCCCTCCAGCATGGCCGGGGCCGCGGCGCCCGGAAAAGGACGAAAAAATCCATAGGTTCAACCGCCGGCTGCGGCAGATGGGTTACCCCTTTATCGCGCCCCGCGGGCGGCCTGTCAACCCGACCCGGACCAGGTCCGATCCTTCGCAGAACCGGCTCGCCCCGGAACCGGGGGCGTTGGCTTGACAACCCGGCCGGATTCGGGGATATCTGCGTTCATGGGGACAGCTTGGCCACACCCAACCACGGCGCGCCGACCCGCGGCCGCGGCATGCATCCCGCCCCCAGCGGGGGCTTCTTCAAGGAGGTTGAGATGGCAAAGATGACCGTCAACGATCTGAACGTCAAGGGCAAACGCGTCCTGATGCGGGTGGACTTCAACGTGCCCCTGCGGAACGGCAAGGTGGTCGACGACAAGCGCATACGGGCGGCGCTGCCGACCATCCGCAAGATCGTCCAGGAGGGCGGCCGGCTGGTGCTGATGTCGCACCTGGGGCGGCCCAAGGGGGAGCGCAACCCGGCCCTGTCGCTGGCGCCCTGCGCGCCGGTGCTGAGCGGACTGTTGGGCCGACCGGTCGCCTTCGTGGAGGACTGCGTCGGCGCGGCGGTGGAATCGGCCGTCGCGGCGCTGGCCGACGGCGACGTCCTGCTGCTTGAAAACCTGCGCTACCATGAGGCCGAAACCCGCAACAGCCTGGAGTTCGCCGCCCAACTGGCGCGCTTGGGCGACCTCTTCGTGAACGACGCCTTCGGCACGGCCCACCGGGCGCACGCCTCAACCGAGGGGGTGACCCACTACCTGGAGGTCTGCGCGGCCGGCCTGCTGATGGTCAAGGAGCTGGACTATTTGGGGCGGCTCCTGGAAAACCCGGCAAAGCCGTTTGTGGCAGTGCTGGGGGGCGCCAAAATTTCCGGCAAGATCGACGTCATCGCCAACCTCCTGCCGCGGGTGGACCGCATCCTGATCGGCGGCGGCATGGCCTTCACCTTCTACAAGGCCCAGGGGCTGGAGATCGGGGACTCGCTGCTGGAGGAGGACCGTCTGGAAATGGCCCGCGAACTGCTGGTATCCGCCGGTGAGAAGCTCCTTCTACCGCCGGACTGCGTGGTGGCGCAAACGGTGGATTTCAGTGCGCGCACGGTGGGGGAGCTGCGCACGGTGGATGCCGACGCCATTCCCGCCGGCTGGCAAGGGCTGGATATCGGCCCCAGAACCGTGTCGGCCTTCGAGGCGGTCCTGGCCCCGGCGCGCACGCTGGTCTGGAACGGTCCCATGGGGGTCTTTGAAATTCCCCAAACCGCGGCGGGGACCTTTGCCGTGGCCCGCCTGCTAGCCAAGGCCACCGCAGGAGGCGCCGTGACCGTCATCGGCGGCGGTGATTCGGCCGCCGCCGCGGCCAAGGCCGGGGTCGAAGACCAGATTTCGCACATCTCCACCGGCGGCGGGGCGTCGCTCGAGTTCCTGGAGGGCAAGGTCCTGCCCGGGGTGGCGGCCCTGACCGACAAGGCCTGAGAACGGTCCGAGCGATTCGAGCCCCCCTTTGGGCGCGCCGCCGGCCGCGGATTCCCTCAGCAATGGTCGGGGCCGGCCTGGGCGAGGGTTTCGGCCATGGCCGTCAGCTCCATGAACCATTGCTGGCGGGGACGGCCGTTTGCGACATCCATTTCGGCGACCGCCTCCTCCAGGGTCAGGCTGCTGACCCCCGGGCCCCGCAGGCCCAGCACGTGGATCTCGCTGTCGCCTTTTTCCAGCGCCGCCAGAAGGTCGAAAGCGGCGGCGGCACCCATGCGGCTGGCCAGAATGCGGTCGAAGGCGGTGGGAATCCCGCCCCGCTGGAGGTGCCCCAGAATCGCGGTGCGCACCTCGAACTGCCCGCAGCTCTCCTCCTCCAGCAGCCGCTGAATGAAGTCGGTGGTGTAGCTCGGGGAGCAGTTCTCGTTTCGCAGCAGGATCACCATGCGCTTGCCCTTGGCGAAATTGTGGCGCAGCATCGCCACATCCGCCACCAGGTCCGACAGGTGCACCCCGTTTTCGGGCAGGTAGGCCTTTTCGGCGCCGGCTGCCAGCGCCCCCATCAACGCCAGAAAGCCGCAGCGGCGCCCCATTACCTCCACGATGAAGGCCCGCTTGCTGGCCGCGGCGGTGTGCCGGATCTTGTCCACCGCCTCGACGATGTTGTTGAGACCGGTGTCCGCGCCGATGGCGAAGTCGGTGCCGGGAAGATTGTTGTCGATGGTGGCCGGCACCAGCACCATGGGGATGTTCAAAGAGGGGTAGTCCGCGCGGGCGGCCTGCAGCTGGAGGATCTTGAGGTAGACGTCCCAGCCACCGATGGCGATCAGCCCCTTGAGGCGCCGGCACTCCAGGTTCGCGGCGATCCGGGCGAGGCTCTTGGCGTCGAGTTCCAGGCTGGTGCGGGCGGTGCCGATCTCGGAGCTGGGGCGGTTCATCCAGGTGACCAGCGCGTTCCACTCCAGCAGCCGCAATTCATCCTTGATCAACCCCAGAAACCCGTGCTCGGCGCCGAGCACCGGCATCCCCTGGTTGAGCAGGCAGCGCGCGGCCACGCTCACCGTGGCGTTCATGCCGGGGGCATCCCCGCCGCCGGTCAGGATGGCCACTGCGCCGTCCTGGCGGCGCTCCCGGGCCGGCCGGATGCGGGTCAGGGTTTTCACCAGGGTCAAGGCCCGCCGGAAGCTCTCCCCGCGCAACTCCTGGGCGCGGGCGTAGTTGCCGTGGTCGATCTCCTCCTTGACCGCGCGGCTCTTTTCCAACACCTCGGTCAGCGCCGTGGCCTGCACCTGATTCTTGACCAGTCCCAGCATGCAGGGCTCGGGGGCGGCATCCGATGCCAGCAGCCGGTCCACGGCCGCACTGCCCAACCGCGTGGCCAGGATGCGGTCGAATGCCGTTGGCGCGCCGCCGCGCTGGATGTGCCCCAGGACCGTCAGGCGGACGTCGATCCCCAGCCGCTGACCCAGGAGGTTCTTGACCTCGCCGGCATGGATCTGGAGCCCGTCCGCATGCCGGGCGCCTTCGGCGACGATCACCATCTGGTGGGGCCGGCCGGTTTCCCGGGCCTGGGAGATGGCCTCGACCATCTTGCGATGCCAGCGCGGGCCGAGTTCCTCTTCGGGCACCAGCACCCACGAGGCCCCGCCGCCCAGGGTCGCCATCAGGGCCAGGTAGCCGCAGTGACGCCCCATGGTTTCCACCACGAAGGTCCGCTGGTGGGAGGCGGCGGTGGAGCCCAGGTTGTCCATCGCCCAAAGGATGTGGTTGAGGGCCGTGTCGGCGCCGATGGACATGTCGGTGCCGAAGAGGTCGTTGTCGATGGAGCCCGGCAGGCCGATCACCCGCAGGGCCGGCGCGGCCTCGGCCGCGGGGGCGAGCTGCGGGTCAGCGGCGCACAGCTCGTCCAGGTGCGCCGGCCACTCGTCAGCCAGTACGGCGGCACCGGTCAGCGACCCGTCGCCGCCGATCACCACCAGGGCCGTCACCCCCAGCTGCAGCAGGTTGCGCACCGCCGCCTGCCGGCCGTCACGCCCCCGGAAGCGCTCGGAGCGGGCCGTCCCCAGGAAGGTGCCCCCTTCGGGCAGCACCCCGCCCACGTCGTGCCAGGCCATCTGACGGATGGCCTCCCCGCCGCTCACCAGGCCTTCGTAGCCGTTGGTGATCCCGTAAACGATCAGCCCGCGATCCAGCCCCCGCCGCACCACCGCGCGGATGGCGGCGTTCATGCCGGGCGCATCACCGCCGCTTGTCATGACGGCCAGTATCTTGGCCATGTGTCCCCCTCCCTGCCGGACCGAAAAGCGTTCGCCCGGCCTACTTCAGCTGCGACACGATGTACTCGCCGATCTTTTCCGCCGAGTTGCCGAAGAGGTCCTCGGTGGCCACCAATTCGAGATAGCGGTCCTCCCAGGCGATGCTGTTTTCCTGGACGATGTTCTTAATGTGGTCGTACTTCCCGCCCAGGGCCCGGATCTTGTCGGTCAGCGGAATCTCCTGGCGGAAGCCGATGTTGAGCAGCAGCAGGTTCTCGATCAGGTTGGGGGTGGCCGGGGCGGTGGAGATCACCGGGATGATGATGATGCTGCGGCCGTCCTTGCGCCCCTTGCCAATGTAGACGTTGCCCTGCGCCACGATGATCCGCTTGGTGCCCTTGAGGTGGCGGTCGGTTTCGACCCGTGAGGGAATTGGCTCCAGGATCCCGGCCTTGACCAGGATTTCGATGGTGCTCTCGTCGGTGGGCTCTCCCAGGAGGTTGAGGCCGCCGATGCGGTAGAGAATCGCCCCCTTGATTTCGTCCACCACGGCCTGCAGGTTGCGCAGCACGATGATGTTGCGGTTGGAGACCTGGTCAACGCCGATCCCGTAGTGCGCCAAGGTGTCGAAGAGGATGCCCTCGGTTTTCTCGCCGATGCGGCTGGTGCCCACGGTCACCGTTTTGGCCTGGTGTTTGATGGCGTCCACCGGCCGGGCCATGGCGTTGATGGCGTCCCCCAGGCAGGTGAAGAAGCGGTCGAGCATGTTGCGCGCCGTGCCCTTGATGCCAAAGTCGAGCTCGAAGTCGGCGACCGGCAGCCGCCCGGCCAAGTACTTGAACAGCAGGGTCAGGTCGGCGGCGAGATCCAAAGGCAGGGCGGTGACCAGCCGCTGCTGGTCGCGCAGCCCCTTGAAGGCCACGTAGTGCTGCTGGATCCGCTCGCGAAAGGCCTTTTCCAGGATGACCTCGTAGACGTCCAGGCCGTCTTGGGCGAAATTGTTCAGCAGCCGCTGGATGTCCTCGCGCGCCTCGAAGAAGAAGCGCGACCCCTCGTTGATGGCCAGCGCCGCGCAGTAGCCCCAGATGTGCCCGGCCATGACGTTGAGGATCGGCGCCAGGTGCGGGCTGACCGCCGGCACGTGGAAGACGTCGACGGCGTAGGGGTCGAAGCCGTGCTGGCCCTCGTCGGCGATCACGATCGGGGTGGCCTTGTGGGCCTTGAAAATGGCCGTGTCCTTGATGATGTCCCCCAAAACGGTGGGGCTCACCCCGGCGGCGCTGACGATGATCAGCGGCTCGGAGGAGAGGTCGATGTGTTTTTTGTCTTCGATGCAGTCCGAGGAGATGGTCTTGTAACAGAGTTCGCTCAGCTTGATGCGGATCTCGTCGGCGGCGGTCTTGTTGGGCCCGCTGCCCACCGCCGCCCAGTAGGTCCGGGTGACGGCATGCCGCCGGGCCGAGGCCTCGATCAGCGGCTGCAGGGCGAGCACTTGGCGCATCTGATCGGGCAGCCGCAGCCACTGGCGGATCTCGTCGCTGACGAAGGCCTCGGAGCGGTGCCCCTGGATCCTGGCGATGAAAAGCCCGAGCACCGCCCCGGCCACCACCTGGGAGTAGAAGGCCTTGGTGGAGGCCACCGACATCTCGATGTCGCGCCCGCTGCTGGGGTAGATCACCCCTTCCACCTTGAAGGTCAGGTCGGAGTCGCGGCGATTGACGATGCCCAGGGTGCGGGCGCCGCGCTCCTTGACCATGTCCACGGCCCGGTTGGTGTCGGTGGTGGTGCCGCTCTGGCTGATGGCCACCACCAGGGTGTCGCCCATGGCACCTTTCGGACCGGCCGCCTGCAGTTTGAAGCCGCTCAGCTCCGAGGCGCGCATCCCGGCGATTTGCAGCGGGCTGCCGTCCAGGTAGTAGTTGAGGATGTCCGCGCAGGCCAGGGCGGCCACCCCGGCGGTGCCCTGCCCCACGAAATAGATCTTGCGGATCTCGCCGGCGGTGAAGGCCGCGCGCAGCCGGGCGGGAAAGGTCTTCTCGTCCAGGGTCACGGCCAGCATCTCGCCGCCGTCGCTACGGGCCACCTGCCAGCGGTTGCGCAGGGTCTTGGCGGCCAGCTCGGGGGACTCCGAGATCTCCTTGAGGAAATAGTGCGCGAACCCCTGGCGGTCGATGTCGCGCGAGGTGATCTCGGTCTGCCGGACGTCCCTCTCCCCCAGTTCGATCGGGGTGCCGTCGTAGTACATCGCCCGGATGCCCGCCAGCCCCCCGGCCGAGGCCTGGTCCAGGACGAACACCTGGCCCTGGGTCTTGCCGGCGGCACCCTGGACCACCTTCTCGCCGTCGATTTTGACGAATCGCCGGGTCTCCTCGACAAAACCGTAGACCTCGGAGGTGGGCATGTAGTGGGTGTCGGCCAGCCCGATGAAAACCGCCTGCCCGCTGCCGCGCTGGGCCAGAAAGAGCTTGCCCGGGGCGAGGTCGGTGTGCATCGAAATGGCGTGGGAGCCCTCGAAGTCGCTGACGGCCTTGCGGAAGGCGGTTTCCACGTCAAACCCCTGCTGGATGTAGCCTTCCACGTGCAGCGGGATGATCTTGGTGTCGGTGGTGACGTCGGCGTGGATCCGGTGCCCGTTTTGCTCGTAGCGGGCCCGCAGCGCCAGGTAGTTGTCGATGTCGCCGTTTAGGCAGGCGTGAATGATGCCCCGGCGGCCGGGGCAGGCCGCGTTGGGGTCGTTGTCCACCGGGTGGCAGTTGGGCTCGCTGATGGCCCCAATGGAGGCCCAGCGGGTGTGGGCCGAGACGGTGTGGTAGCTGTTGGGAAAACCGGCCAGCAGCTGCAGGATGGCGTCGCCCTCGATCTGCCGGCGCAGAAAGCGGATGTTGTCCCCCAGGCTGCCGATCTCGGCGGCCACCTTGTAAACCAGGCTCAGGCAGACCCGGCCGCCGTCGCCCTCGGCGATGCCGATGCTGCGGTTGACCAGGACATCCCCCGAACGCCGGCGGGCCAGCTCTTCGGCAAGCCCCGGGGCGGAATTCAGCCGCGCGCTGAACTCCTCATAGTCGGCGCGCTCCAGCACAAAAAGGAGAGAAATCCCGGCCGAATCGCGCCCGCGCACCTCCAGGCGGTCGACGCTGTTCAAGACGGCGTTGATGTTCTTGAAGGCCGCCACCGTTTCGGCCGAGGGTCTGGCGGGGGCGTTTTGCAGCAGGGTCTGCACGCGGCGGACGTTATCGGCCACCTCGGTGCCCAGGCACCAGACCGCATCTTTGAGCCGTTCCAGCCGGGCGGCGGCCGCCTCGACGGTCGCGGCCGGCAGGCGCCCCACCTGTTCGGCGAATTGCCGCGACGCCCGTCCGGCCACCGCCGACAGCCGACCGGTGAGGCTGTCCAACTGCGCCAAGGCCGCCGGGTCGGCGAAAAGGGCGTAAAAGCGGGCGCCCTGCTTGAGGCCTTCGGCCGCCCGCCAGAGGGCGTCCACGGTCTGGCCGTCCCCGGGACCCGCGGGCGCCGGGTCGGTGAGCGGGCCGATCTGCCCGTCACCGGCCTTTTCGAGCGTCTCGGTGAACTGCGCCAGGAGGGCCAGGTCCAGATCTTCGGCCGGGGCCCGGGGCGGGCGTTTGAGGGCCACGATGCCCGCCAGGCCGCATCCCAGCACGCAAGTCTGGACAGGGAAAACAACCAGGGCGCCGGCCGGCACCCGTTTAAGCGGGCGCCCCCAGTAAACCCCGGCCGGCAGCAGGCGAAGCACCCATCGGCCGATAAGCAAAAGCGTTTTGAAGACGGAAACGGTTGGGGTCATGGTACATTCCTGTTTTGGGGATGGCGGTCCGGGAGCCGGGGGTCGGCGCCGATCATCTTTCTCTCGGCGCCCCGTCGCCTTTTCTTGAGCCTGAGCGCTTCAGAGGCCGGTTGCGGTCGGCGGTTTTCAAGCGATCGCCGACGCCGCCGCGGGCGTAAACCGCCACCCAGGCCCTTATGGGGGCTGCGCAAGCCCGTCTGCGGGTCAGGCCGTCTGGGAGGCGCGGTGCTGTTTGATATGATTGATCAGGCCGTTGGTGGAGGCGTCGTGCCCCTGGACCGGACCGGGGGCCCCCAGTTCGGCGTGGATGGTTTTGGCCAGTTGTTTTCCCAGTTCGACCCCCCACTGGTCGAAAGAATTGATCCCCCAGACGACGCCCTGAACGAAGACCTTGTGCTCGTAGAGGGCGATCAGGGCCCCCAGGGTGCGCGGGGTGACCTTGGGCAGCAGCAGGGTGTTGGAGGGCCGATTGCCGGGAAACACCTTGTGGGGCAACAGCGCTTCCAACTCCTCGCCCGAGAGCCCCTGGGCGGCCAGCTCGGCCCGCGCCTCGGCGGCGGTCTTGCCGCGCATCAGGGCCTCGGTCTGGGCCAGGCAGTTGGCCAGCAGCAGGCTGTGGTGATCGCCCACGGGGTTGTGGCTCTCCACCGGGACGATGAAATCCGCCGGGATGGACTGGGTGCCCTGGTGCAGCAGCTGGAAAAAGGCGTGCTGACCGTTGGTGCCCGGTTCCCCCCAGACCACCGGGCCGGTGGCCCAGCCCACGGGCTGGCCTTCGGCGGTAACCGATTTGCCGTTACTCTCCATTTCAAGCTGCTGCAGGTAGGCCGGCAGCCGGTGCAGGTATTGATCGTAGGGCGCCACGACCTGGCTTGTGGCTCCCAGAAAGTTGACGTACCAGACCCCCAGCAGCCCGAGAATCACCGGCATGTTGGCGGCCCAGGGCGCCTCCCGGAAATGGCGGTCCATGGCGTGAGCCCCGGCCAGCAATTCCTCGAAGCGCTCCATGCCCACGGCCACGGCGATGGGCAGGCCGATGGCCGACCACAGCGAGTAGCGCCCCCCCACCCAGTCCCAGAACTCGAACATGTTGGCCGTGTCGATGCCGAAGGCGGCCACCTTGGGGCCGTTGGTGGAGACGGCCACGAAGTGCCGCGCGATGGCGGCCTCGTCTGCCACCAGCTCCAGAAACCAGCGGCGCGCGGTGGTGGCGTTGGCGAGGGTCTCCTGGGTGGTGAAGCTCTTGGAGGCGACGATGAAGAGGGTGGTTTCGGGCCGCAGGCACCGGAGGGTCTCGGCGATGTGGGTGCCGTCGACGTTGGAGACGAAATGCAGCCGCAGCTCCGGATGGCGGTAGGGCGCCAGCGCCTCGCAGACCATCAGGGGCCCCAGGTCGGAGCCGCCGATGCCGATATTGACCACGTCGGTGATGCAGGCCCCGCTGTAGCCCTTCCAGGCGCCGCTGCGGACCGCCGCGCTGAAGGTCCGCATCCGTTCCAGCACCGCGCGCACCGCGGGCATCACATCCGTGCCGTCCACCGTTACGGGTGCGCCGGAGCGGTTGCGCAGCGCGGTATGCAGCACGGCGCGGTCCTCGGTGCGGTTGATGTGACGGCCGTCGAACATCTCGCCGATCTTGCGCTCCAAACCGACGCTGCGCGCCAGCTCCAGCAGCAGGTCGATGGTTTCTGCGCTGATGCGGTTTTTGGAGTAATCCAGCAGAATGTCGCAGGCCGCAATCGAAAAGGCCTCGAAGCGGCCGGCGTCGGCTTCGAACAGCGCGCGCATCGGGGTGGCCGCCATCCGGTCGCGATGGCGCTCAAGCGCCTGCCAAGCCGGGGATTGGGTCAGGGAAGTCATGGCAATGGCATCATTCTCTAAAGGTTCTGGGAAAACTCAAATCGCCGCAGAGCGGCGACCGGGGGACTATAGAAAATCGCCGCCGGCCTGTCAAACAGAGGATGCCGCCGCCGGGGTCAGTTCAGGATTTCCAGCACCAGGGCGGTGCGCGCGGGCAGGTAGAGGCTCAGCCGGTCGCAGGCGTCGGCCTCGCCGCCGCTACGCAGGGTGAAATGCTCCTGATCGGGGACCAGGCGGCCGTGGCCGCCGTATTCCGGCCGGTCGCTGTCCAGTACCATGCGGTAACCGCCCTGGGGGGCGGCAAAACAATAATCGCTGTAAGAGTTGACCGGGTGAAAATTGAGGACGAAGAGCAGCCCGGCTCGCCGGAAGGCCAACAGTTTGTCGTCCTCGTGGATATAGACCAGGGCCAGACGCGGCGACAGCAGCAGGCGGAAGTGGCGCGCCAGCCCGATCATGTCCTTGTCGAAGCGGTCCAGCAGACGGTACTTGAGGTCCGGGGCGTCCACCAGCCCCCACTGCCGCCGCGCATAGCGGTAGGACCAGCCGTTGCCCTCGCGCGGGAAATCGATCCACTCGGGGTGGCCGAACTCGTTGCCCATGAAGTTGAGGTAGCCGTTGCCGGCGGTGGCCAGGGTCACCAGGCGGATCAGCTTGTGCAGCGCGATGCCGCGTTCCACCTGCCAGTTGTCGTCGTCCACATGCATGTGGTGGTACATCTCGGCCCCCATCAGGCGGAAGATCAGGGTCTGATCCCCCACCAGGGCCTGGTCGTGGGACTCGGCGTAGCTGATGGTTTTCTCATCCGAACGGCGGTTGGTGAGTTCATGCCAGAGGGAGCCGAGCTGCCAGTCCTCGTCACGGCTTTCCTTGATCAGCCGGATCCAGTGGTCCGGCACCCCCATGGCGAAGCGGTAGTCGAAGCCCACCCCGCCGTCGTCGGCGGCCACGGCCAGCCCGGGCATGCCGCTGACGTCCTCGGCGATGGTGATGGCGTCCGGCCGCACGTCGTGAACGACCTTGTTGGCCAGAGCGAGATAGGCCAGGGCGTCTTCATCCACGCTGGCGTCGAAATAGTCGTCGTAGGAGGTGAAGGCCTGGCCCAGCCCGTGGTGGTGGTAGAGCATGCTGGTGATGCCGTCGAAGCGGAAGCCGTCCACGCGGTACTCGTCCAGCCAGTAGCGGCAGTTGGAGAGGAGGAAGTGCAGCACCTGGGGCTTGCCGTAGTCGAAGCAGCGCGAGTCCCAGGCCACGTGAAAGCCGCGCGGGCCGTCGTGAAAATACTGGTTGAGGGTGCCGTCGAAGAGGCTAAGGCCCTCCACCTGGTTGGAGACCGCGTGGGAGTGCACCAGGTCGATGAGCACCCGCAAGCCGTGGCCGTGGGCGGCGTCGATCAGGGCCTTGAACTCCTCGGGGGTGCCGAAGCGCGAAGAGGCCGCGAAAAAGCTGGCCACGTGATAGCCGAAGGAGCCGTAGTAGGGGTGGTGCTGGATGGCCATCAGCTGCAAGGTGTCGTAGCCGGCGGCGACGATCCGGGGCAAGGTCTTGGCGGTGAATTCGCGGTAGGTGCCGATCCCCTCGGCTTCCTGGGCCATGCCCACATGGGCCTCATAGATCAGGGGCGCCGCCGGCCGCGGCGGCGGCTCGGCCTGCCAGCGGTAGGGCGCCGGCGGTTGCCAGACCTGGGCGTTGAAAATCAGGCTCTCGGGGTCCTGAACCACCCGCCGGGCATAGGCCGGTATGCGGTCTCCCTGCCCGCCGGGCCAGTGGATGCTCAGCCGGAAAAGGGTGCCGTGGCCCAGAGCTTCGGCCGGCAGGCGCAGCTCCCAGACCCCCTCCGCATCCAGGCGGGCCAGGGCATGGGCGGGCGTTTCGCGCCAACCGTTCATCTCCCCCACCATGTAAAGCGCGCTGGCGTTGGGGGCCCACTCCCGAAAGACCCAGCTGCCATCCCGGAAGTGCAGGCCGAAAAATTCGTGGCCGGCGGCAAAGTCGCGGAGCATCATCTTACCGCCGGTCAGCCGTCTTTCGGTTTGCGCAACCCGCTCCAGCCGCCGCTGGATCACCGCCGCATGCGGCGCCAGCAGGGGGTCGCTTTGGACCAGGCGATCGGTCAGGGCCACGGGTGAGGATAGCGCCGGGGATGATCTGTCGGGGATCGGGGGGTGTTTGCGGGAATTCATCGGTTCTTGAGCCTTTCAGGCCGGCGGGGGGCCGCCCGCGAAACAGAATCAGCGGTGCGCCGGGGGCCCGAACCAGGCCTTGCGGATGATTCCAGGGGCGATTGCCTTCTATTTCTAGAGTACTTGGCCCCGCCTGTCAACAGCTGAAGGCCGACTGCCTGATCAGGTCTTGGGATCGGCCTGGGGCCGGCGGCGAAGGGCGGCTGCCGCCGCGCGCACCGCCGGGTGGGGGTCGCGCTGCAGCTCGCCCAGTCGGGCGAGGGCGGTCGCCGGCAACCGCCCCGGGGTTTGCGCCAGCCCCGTGAGCGCCAGCAGGCGCACCCGCGCGCTGGCGTCCTCGAGGGCATGGCAGCGGGCATCCTGCAGCAGCTCCGGTTCGGCCACCGCCGCCAGCAGTTCCAGGGCGTCGTGGCGCAGTTCGGCCTCGGGGTGGTCCAGAAAGCGGCGGTAGATGGCCGCCACCTGCCCCCGGCGGGCGTCGAAGCGCCAAAGATTGAAGAGGATGGTCTTCTGCTGCGCGGGCGGGCCGTGGTTCAAGCGGTCTTCCAGAAGCTTGAGCGCCCGGTCATCCTCGAGGTTGGCCAGGGCGTGCACGGCGGCCTGCTGCACTTCGGCGTCGGGATCGAAGAGCAGCTCCACCAGGGCCAGCGCCGCCCGCTGATTGCCCTCCCAGCCCAAAGCCAGGGCGGCGAAGCGCCGCCGGTCGGCCGAAGCAGAGCGCAGGTCCGCCAGCAGCCGCTCGATCAGCCCGGCGGAATCGGTCAGAAGCGGCAGGGTCACGCACAGCTGGACGGCGGCCGCCAGGCGAATCTCCTCGCTTGCCGCCGTATCTCCCAGGATCCCGTACAGGCCGCGGGCCGCCTCGGGGCGGGAAACCCCGCCCAGCAGGCGAACGATTTCATGTCTGCGGGCGTCGTCGGCCGCCTCATAGGCCCTCAGCAGCAAGGGGATGGCGCGGCCCTGATCCGCCAGAAAGCGCTCGGGGTCGGCGAGGTAGTCGTGCACCGCGGCCAGCGCCCGTTCCCGCGGGTCGAAGGCAATCACCTGCTTGGGTTGTTTTTTGGACACGCGGCCGGTTCCTCCGGTCGAAAGTGTTTAGGCTGGGCGGAGTCTGCCCCCGCATGAAAACCGAAGCCCTCAGAGTTCGGCCACAAAGGCCCCGATGGCGCGGTGCACGCGCTCGGCACCCGGCCCCAGCAGAATCCCGTGCCGGTTGAAATTCAACAGCAGGTAGGCCTTCGTGACGGACCCCAGCAGCCGGAAAACCCGCTGCGAGCCGGCCGGTGTCACCACCGGGTCACCGTCGGCCTGGACCACCAAAACGGGCGCCGTGATCTCCGGCAGCCGCGGCTCCAGGGACGCCATGAAGCGCTCCAGCTCGCGCACGCCGCTGATGGGGTTGCGCAGGTAATTGATCTGGGGGTTTTCGGGGGTGTTGGCGACGAACTCCTTGCGGCCCCCCTCCAGGCGCACGAATTTCATCAGACGGTTCCAGGTGTCCACGGCCGGCACCAGGCGCGCGGAGAGATCCTGGAGTTTCAGCGGCGGGCAGACGGCAAACACCCCGCTGACCCCGTCCACCCGGGCGGTGAGCTCCAGGGCCAGGCCGCCACCGGTGGAAATGCCGCCCGCCACCACCCGCCGGCAGAGGCTCGCCATCAGGGCGTAGCCGGCGTCCACCGAGGCCTGCCAGTCGCGGTAGCTGCGGGTGGCAAGGTCCTCGGGCGAAGTGCCGTGGCCCCTGAGACGCACTACATACACCCACAAGCCCATGCGGTTCAAGTGCTTCGCCAGGGCCGCGACCTCGGGCGGAGCCGCCAGATAGCCGTGGATCAGCAGCACCCCTTTGCGGCGGGTGCGGCCACGCAGCAAGAGCGGCATGCCGGTGGTTTTGGGTTTGGACTCGCCGGGAGCGAAGAAAGCCTCGTAGTCCCTCAGGTACTGCGCCAGTGCACGATTCTCTAAAAAGCGCGCCACCCGGCGGCGGACGAGAAAATCCGGGGTCCACGACAGCTTCCGCAGCCGGCGCAGCAGCCCCTGCAGGGGTTCGACCTCGTTGGCGATCACCGCCACCGGGTTGTCGATCCGGATGCGGTGGAAATCAAGCGGCGGGAAAAAGCGGCGGCGATCCTTGACCAGATGCCCGGCCTCCTGGGAGAGGACTTTCTTTTCAAGAGCCAGGGCCCGGAATTCAGCGAATTTGTGATAGCGGTCGTCGGTCAGCAGATGGGTCTGGTCTTCCCCCAGGCTCCGGTGGGCCTGCAGGCCGAGCTTGTCGAAATCCACCGCGACGGCCAAAAACGCCCGTCGCCGCAAGGCGGCCTCGCAAATTCTGCGGATTGGGCTCAACCGCACCAGCGATGCGAAAATATGATCGTGGTTGACGGTGGTCATCCCGTAGATGGCCCCCATATAGCGGGCCATGATCCGCAGGGTCTGACGCCGCATCCGCCGTCGGGCCGGCAAGAGGTCGTCGAAGTAAATCCGCCGCCGGTCCTCGATCACCTGGCGGATGGCGCGGCTGCGCATATACTCCCGGAGGTCGATGGGGGAGCCGAAGCGGACATCCACGTCCACCCCCGAGAGCAGCATGGTGCCCTCGGTCATCAGCTCTTCCAGCAGACGCTCGGGCAGCGGCTCCAGCAGGCGCGCGGCCAGCTGACTGAGAAGGTTTTCCTTGGCGCGAATCGGATAGTAGGTCAGGTTGACCGGAACGATAAAGGTGTTTTGGGCCACAACCGGCGCCGGATCGGAAATGCCGAAAAGCGCCAGCAGGTGCCGCAGTTCCTCGGGGGCGCGCTGCATCAGGCTGCGGATGCGCTGGCGATAGAACTCGGTGCGGAAGGCCAGGGCCGCAGCGCCCGTGTGGGGCGGGTGCTTGCCACCGGCGCAGGAGATCATGAAACGGCCTTTTTCCACGATCTTCTTGTTCTTGACCATTCGCCCCTCGGGAAAGACGATCCAGGTGGCCTCGCCGGTGAGCAGCGTTTTGACCACCAGCAGGTCCCGATCGGGGTTGCGGATGGAGACCGCGCCGAGGGCCTCCAGAAATCCGCCCAGGGACCCCGTGAAGAGCTCGTCACTGGCCAGCGACCAGACCGGCGTGCCGGTCAACTGGAAGATGTGGTAGGGGAGCAGAAAGGTTTCGATGCGGGTGAAGTGGTTGATGACAAAAATCACCCCACCCCGGGGGATGTTGGTCTGCCCGTGGATATGGACCTTCGCCCGCAGAAGGCGTGAGAGGGTGTTGATACCCAACCCGGTGGTACGAAAGGCGAAGCGGTTCATCGCTGCACCGCGGCGCCGCAAACCGGCCGGCGGGCAGCCCCCGTCGCCCGCCAACGCGGCCCCGGGACCGGCGCGCGGGGCGGGATTTTGGGTTGCCATGGTCGACCTTTGAGACTATAGTCGGGCTTTTCAACAGCATCGACGGAGGCGGTGGTGTACTCAAAGATCCTCATCCTGCGGTTCCCCCAAACGACTGTCCAGAAACCGATCGTCTGCAACCTTTGCAAGGACTACGGACTGATCTTCAATATCCTCAACGCCAGGGTTTTCCCCCGCAAAGAGGGCGTCATGGTGCTGGAGCTCACCGGCCCCAACCGCAAAAAGTTCAAGGAAGGCGTCCAGTACCTGAAAAACCAGGGCGTCGAAGTCAAGAACGCCGCCCAGGAGGTCAAACGCGACGCCAAACGCTGCACCCACTGCGGGGCCTGCACGGCGGTCTGCCCCACCGGCGCCCTGTCGGTGATCCGCCCGGAAATGCGGGTGGACTTCGAACAGGAGAAGTGCAGCGTCTGCGAACTATGCCTCGTTGCCTGTCCGACCCGGGCCATGCGGATAAGTCCCAAAAACACCGCCTTTTTTGAATGAAGCCGATCATCGTTATCGCCCTCAGCGGCGGGGTCGATTCGCTGGTGGCCGCACGCCTGCTGAAGGATCAGGGCCACGAGGTGGTCGGGGTGCATTTCTTCACCGGCTACGAGACCGGATCTGCTCAACCGGTGCCTGCGGCGGCGCGCGAAAGCGCCGAAACGCTGGCGGCCGATCTGGCCGCCCAGCTGGGCCTGCCGGTGGAGGTGTTGGACTGCAGCGCTGAGTTCAAGCGCCGCGTGGTGGATTACTTCACCCGCTCCTACGCTTCCGGCCGAACCCCCAACCCCTGCCTGATCTGCAACCCGTCCATCAAATTCGGGTTGCTGCTGCAGTACGCCTGCGATCGGGGCGCCTCGCGGCTGGCCACCGGCCACTACGCCCGGGTGCAGGCCGACGGCAGCGGCGGTTTCAGGCTGCTCAAGGGCCGGGACCCGCTCAAGGAGCAGTCCTATTTTCTGGCCCGCCTGACATCCGATCAGCTGGCGCGGGCCTGCTTCCCGCTGGGGGCAATGACCAAAACCGACGTGATCCGCCTGGCGCGCACAAACGGCCTGGTGCCCATCCGGGGCGGCGAAAGCCAGGACGTGTGCTTCGTCCGGGAGGGCGCCTACCCCGGTTTTTTGGCCGCCCAAAGGGGCTTCAGCTCGCGGCCGGGGGCCATCGTGGACACCCGCGGCAACGTGCTCGGCACCCACCGCGGGTTGCACCGCTTCACCCTCGGCCAGCGGCGCGGCATCAACTGCCCAGCCCCGGAGCCGTACTACGTGGTGCGCATCGAGCACCGCCAAAACCGCCTGGTGGTGGGAAGCCGGCGCGATCTTTTAACCGACCGCTGCCGGGTGGAGGCGATCAACTGGATCGGCCCGCCGCCGCACTCCCGCCTGCGCGCCCACACCCGGGTGCGCTACCGGCACCATGGGGCCCCGGCCACCCTCACCCCGCTTGACGCGACAACCGCCGCTGTGGCCTTCGACACCCTCCAGAGCGCCGTCACACCGGGACAGGGCGCGGTTTTCTACTCCGGCGAAGAGGTCTTGGGCGGCGGCTGGATCGCCGATTTGGCGCCCGCCGCCTGAGAACTCAGGCCGCTGCGCCCCCTGAAAGCATCCGAGCAAGCACCATGACAACCTTCAACGTCACCACCCTGGGCTGCAAAGTCAACCACTACGAGTCCGAGGCCATCATCGCCGCCCTGCGCAGCGCGGGCTGGGAGCTGGCCGGCGGCGACAGCCCGGTGGAGATCCACATCATCAACACCTGCACCGTGACGGGCAAAGCCTCGCTGCAGTCGCGTCAGGCGATTCGCCGGGCCGCCCGGCGCCACCCCGGCGCCCGGGTGATCGTCACCGGCTGCTACGCCCAGAGCGAACCCCAGGAGATCGCCAAGATCGCCGGGGTTCGGGAGGTTGTGGGAACCGGCGCCAAGCACCGGATCCCGGAAATGCTGTTGTCCACGCCAGGCCCAGTGCCCGGCGGCGCCCTGGGAACGGAGGCGGCGCGCCGGCTGACAGACTTCGGCGAGCCGGAGATCACCGTGAGCGGCGGGCGCACCCGGCCGTTTCTCAAAATCCAGGACGGCTGCGACGCCTTCTGCACCTACTGCATCGTTCCCCATGCCCGCGGCCGAAGCCGCAGCATGCGCCCGGAAAACGTCGTGGCGCACGCCCGGCGGCTGGAGGCCGCCGGCTACCACGAGGTGGTCCTGACCGGCATCCACCTCGGCCTTTACGGCCGCGACCTGAGCCCCCCCCTGGACCTCACCGCACTGGTGCGGCGCCTGCTGGCGGAAACGGGCATCGCGCGCATCCGGCTAAGCTCCATCGAGCCGGGTGAAATCACCCCTGCCCTGGTGGAAATGGCGGCCACCTCTGGCAGGCTCTGCCCCCATTTTCACATTCCCCTGCAAAGCGGCGCTGACGACATTCTCCGGCGCATGCACCGGCCATACACCCGCAACGATTTCCGCGAACTAGTGCTCGCCATTCGCGACCGGATGCCGGATGCCGCTATCGGCGTCGACACCCTGATCGGGTTTCCCGGTGAAAGCCCCCGGGCCTTCGAAGAGACCCGGGCCCTGATCCAGGCCCTGCCCGTCACCTATCTGCACGTTTTCCCGTTCTCGCCGCGCCCCGGCACCCCGGCGGCCGGGTTCCCGGGCCGGGTGGCGGCCGGGGAAATCAAACGCCGCTGCGCCGTCATGCGGGCTCTGGGCCAGGCCAAGAAAAAAGCCTTCTTCAGCCGCTTCAGTAACCGCCGCCTGACGCCGTTGATAGAGAGCCGGCGAGACCCGGCCACCGGGCTGCTGAGAGGCGTCAGCGCTAACTACATCCCGGTTTTGCTGGCAGGCCCGGACCGCTTCCAAAACCGCCTGGTCACGGTCCGCATCCAGGGGCTGCAGGGGCCCAACGCGGTCACCGGGACCCTCGCAGCTGAACCGGGCGCCCCTTGACGGCCGTGAAAAAAGGCAAACTTTGAATGCATCGGCCGCGCGGCCGGTTTCACCCCCCAGGCAAACATTTTACACCGAATCCCCAAGGAGACGACCACCATGAGCACATCCCTCGACATTCTCAAAAACGCCCTGCTGCTGGAGACCCGCGGCCGCACCTTTTATCACGCGGTGGCCGAACAGGCCGAAAACCAGGCGGTCAAGAAATTCTTCAACGCCATGGCAGCCGAGGAGGCCCAGCACATTGAGATCCTCACCGAGCAGTTCAAGGCCCTTCAGGCCCACCAGCGCTTCGCCCCCGGAAACTACCCCACCGCCGGCAGCCAGGTAGCGTCTCAGGTCTTGACCGCGGAGCTCAAGGGTCAAATCGCGGCGGCGGCTTTTGAGGCCGCGGCCATCTCGGCGGCCATCGCCATGGAGGAAAAGGCCGTCGCGGTTTACGCCGGTCGGCAGCAGGCGGCCTCGGACGCGGAGGAAAAGGCCCTTTACGGCTGGCTGGCGGCCTGGGAGCGCGACCACCTCGATTTCCTGGTGACGTTGGACCGCGAGATCAAGGAGACGGTTTGGAACGACAACAGCTTCTGGCCTTTCTAACCTGCGAGGGCCGCAGCGCCGTCGGTTCAGGCGCCCTGGCCGGCCAGGGTCTTGAGGATGTCCTTCTTGCCCACGATGCCCACCAGGTTGCCCTCCCCGTCCAAGACCGGCAGGGTGTGGAAGCTCTTGTCCACCATCAGGGTGGCGGCCTCTTCAATCGTGGTTTCGGGGGACACCGTGACCGGATCGGCGGTCATGGCGTCGCGGACCGTCAGGGCGGCGATTTTCTTCATCTCCTTTTCCAGATGCTTGGCGGAGCGCAGCGGGATATAGCCGTCAAGGAGCGTAAACAAGGAGGGCGTGGGCAGTTTTTTCTGCTGGGCGATCAAATCGCTCTGGCACAAAATGCCCACCAGCGCGCCAGCGGCGTCCACAACCGGCAGACCGTTGAAATCATTTTTAAGCAAAAGTCCGATGGCTTCGGCGATTTCGGCCTCCGCGGCGACTGTCAGGGGGTGGGGCGTCATGATATCTTTGACTGTGAGCATGCTACCTCCTCTTTCATGGGAACAACAGGGCGTCGAACAGCCGGCGGGGAAGGATAGTGGTAAACAGGGCACGTTTTTTGCTTAAAAAAATGAAGCCGGCGCTGCGACCCACCTGGGGTTTCTGTCACCGCGCCAAAGACCGCAGCGACCGGTTGCAGACCTGTCCCCCTCCCCATTCAACTATCTGGAAATGAAACGCATTTCAAATTGTTTTTTTGGGCTGGAAGGACCCGGGACGGGCTGACAGTCGTTCGGCGGGACTAAACGCCCGGCGGGTGCAGGGGCCGCAGGTGTCGACATTTGATCACGCTTTGGGTAATGGCCGAATGGCTTCAGGGGTGCGCCATGCCGTGGCGGCTGCGTTTTAATCTTGAAACTAAAATGATTTTGGGGTACCTGCCGGTTATTCTGATGATGCTGCTGATCACCCTGTTTGCCATCATCACCCTGAATGCCGCCCACCAGATCAACCGCAATTTGGTCGAAAGCGACATGGTCCTCGTAGAAACGGCGGACCGCATGCGTGACGCCCTACTGGCGCAGGAATCATACGGACGACGCTTTATCATCCTGGGAAGCCCCGAAATGCGCCTCCTTTTCTGGGAATGCAGCCGGGAATTCGCCGCCCTGCTGGCGCGCATCCGGGAGCTGCCCCGGGCACCGGCAGCCGCGCGGATCGCCGAACTGCAAGACCTCCACCAGCGCTTCAACACGGACTACGGCCGGTGGCTGGACGAGGACCACAGGCCGTCAGCCCAGGCCGCCCAGGCACTGGACGAGAAGATCAGCGGCACCCTGGACCGGCTCATGGCCTCCGTCGCAGGCATGGCGCTGGCGGTCAAGGAAAATCAGAGGATGCAGATGCTGACGGTCGGCCAGCTGAACCTCCGTGCGTTGCGGATCACGGTGCTGCTCTCCGGTCTGGGGCTGCTCATGGGCGTCGGGACCGCCATCCTGATCACCCGCAACATCGCCCGATCGATCCAACAGCTCAAAGCGGCCACCCGGGAGATCGCCCAGGGCCGCTTCGACCGCGTGCCGCGCCTGCAAAGCGGGGATGAACTGGCCGACCTGGCCAAAGCCTTCGCCCGCATGGCCCGACGGCTGGCGCGGTTGGAGGAGATCTACCGCGACGCAAGCCCCCTTACCCGCCTGCCGGGCGGCATCGCCATTGAAAACGTTCTCAAAAACCGTCTCGGCTCCGGCCAGCCGGTGGCCTTCTGCCTGATCGACCTGGACAACTTCAAGGCCTTCAACGACCGTTACGGGTATGCCAAGGGCAACGAGGTGATCCGCTTCACCGCCGCCACCATCCAGACGGCGCTGGCCCGACACGGCAACGCTGACGATTTTGTCGGGCACATCGGCGGCGACGATTTTGCCGTCATCTCCGCCCCTGAGCGCCATCGCGCGATCTGCCGGAGGGTCATCGCGGCCTTCGATGAGGGGATCATCGCGTTCTACGACCCCGAGGACCGCCGCCGGGGCATGATCCAGAGTCAAAACCGCCAGGGAGAGCCCCAGGAGTTTCCCATCATGACGGTTTCCATCGCGGCGGTCACCAACGAGCGCCGAATGGGAATCAACCCCATCCGACTCAGTGAAATCGCGGCCGAACTGAAACTCCACGCCAAGTCGCTGCCCGGAAGCCACCTGGTGGAAAACCGGAGAGGCGCCACACCATGCTGACAACACCCTGGTTCACCGCCGCGGGAGCGGCCAGACGGCTGCGGGTCTGTCTTTGCGGGCTATTGCTGGGATTTGCGGGATGCGCCCCGGCGCTGCAGGAGACCGTCCCCGCAGTGCTGCCGGCTGCCGACACCGCCACCCAAACCGTCGCCGAGAAAATTGCGGCAACCAGCCGCGCACTCGAACAAACCGCTGAACCGTCCCGTCAAGCGGAGCTGCTGCTCAGCCTGGCCCTGCTCCACACCCACCCCGACAACCCGGCCCCGGACCATGCCCGCGCGCTCTACTGTCTGCGCCGCTACGCCGTAATCGACCCCCAGGCCGGCAGCAGCGAGCCCATCCGCCGCCTGAGCGCCCTGCTCGCAGCGCTCACCGAAAAAACGGAGCAGGTGGCCCAACTGGCCGAAGAAAATCACCGCCTGGCGGCCGAGCGCCAGGCCCTGGAGGGCAAAGCCCAGGAGCTCGAGCGCAGCAACCGCAGCATGAAAGCGGTTATTGAAAAGCTCAAAAATCTCGACATCCGCCTGGAAAGGCGGCGCAACCGGCTGGAGTGAGGCCCCGGCCGGGCGTCAGATCCTTTCCAGACGCGCCACCGCCTCGATGTGAAAGGTGTGCGGGAACATGTCCAGTGGCTGGATTTCACGGACCGCATAGGCATCCTTGAGCCCCCCGATGTCCCGGGCCAGGGTCGCCGGGTTGCAGGAAACATAGACGATCCGTCGGGGCGCACGGGCCAGCACCTGTTGCAGGACGTCCCCGTGCATCCCCATGCGGGGCGGATCGATGACCATCACCTCGGCCTTCTCGGCCACCCCAGCCAGTGCTTGCCGAATGTCCCCGACAACAAAGCGGCAATTGTCCACCCTGTTTAAACGGCAGTTGCGCTCGGCATCCGCCACGGCGCCGGCAACGATTTCCAGGCCGACCACCCGCCGCGCGGCAGTTGAGAGGCTGATGGCAATCGTGCCGGTTCCGCAGTAAAGATCGATCACGGTTTCGGCGCCGGTCAGGCGGGCATAGCGCTCCACCAGCGCATAGAGCTGGGCGGCCCCGCGGGTGTTGGTCTGGAAAAAGGAGTTGGCCGAAATCTCGTAATCGAAGGGCGCGATGCGGTCGCGAATCACCGGGGCGCCGCCCAGCAGGATCTCGCGCTCGCCAATGGCCACGCCGGCCTTGCGGGCGGTGATGTTGTTGACCACCGAAACCACGCCGGGATGCGCGGCCATCAGCTGCCGGGCCAGCGGCTCGACCGCCGACCGGTTTTCCGCGGCGGTGACGAGGTTCACCATCCACTCGTCGCGATCGACGGAATGCCGCAGCACCACAAAGCGCCAGAACCCCTGGTGGCTGCGCAGGCCGTAGGGGGGCTCGGGGGAGCCGCGCAGAAAGCGCCGAATCTCCGCCAGCAGGCGGTTGCCCCTCTCCGGCTGCAGCAGGCAGGCGGCGGTGTCCAGCACCTTGTGGAAGGTTCCCGGCACGTGCAGGCCGAGCGCAAAATCGGGATCGATGTCGGGCTGGCCGATCTCCGCGGGCATCAACCAGCGCCGATCGGCGCAGGTGAACTCCATTTTGTTACGGTAGCCAAAAGAAAGCGGCGACGGCAGGGTTGGGTGCACGGTCACCCCCTGCAGCAGGCCGATGTGCGCCAGGGCCTCGAGGACATGCTCGCGCTTGTAGCGCAGCTGCTCCGGGTAGTCGAGAAACTGCCATTTGCAGCCGCCGCAAGTGCCGCTGTAGATACACGGCGGCTGAACGCGGTGGGCCGAAGGCGCCAGCAGGCGAATCAGCCGGGCCTCGGCGTAGCGCTTCTTGCGGCGCACCACCCGCGCCAGGACCCGGTCGCCCGGGGCCGTCTGATCGATGAAGACGGTCAGCCCGTCGACCCGCGCCACCCCCCGGCCGCCGAAGGCGAGCCCCGCCACCTGAAGTTCCAGTTCCTGCCCTTTCTTTGGCGTCATGATCTCTCCCCCGCCTTGCACTGCGGTCTGGCCACCACCGGAAGCCCGCCCGGACCCCTTCGCAGCGGCCGTCAACTATTGGATGACAAATGAAAAATTTGTGTTTATAGTGACTCTATTACTCAAAATCAAGGCATGCTTGTGGCTGAACCGGCACCCGCGAGAGATAGCGAAAAAGTTTTTTTCACCTCCACCGACGGGCTGGCCCTTCGAGGCTGGCTGCACCTGCCGGCCGCCCAACTCCCGTCGGTGGTGATCGGCTGCCACGGTCTCTTCAGCTCCGGGGATTCCCCCAAACAGCAGACCCTGGCGCAGAGCTGCAACCGTCACGGGATCGCCTTTCTACGCTTCGACCATCGGGGATGCGGCGCAAGCGATGGGGATTTCAAAGCGGTCACCTCCCTGGCGGGACGCGCCCTGGATCTTGCGGCAGCCACGGCCATGCTGGCCGCCCGGGCCGACCTCGCCCCCCGCATCGGGCTTTTCGGCAGCAGCATGGGCGGTGCGGTCTGCCTGGCGATGGCGACGCGCCTGAAGGCCCGGGCGGTGGTGACGCTGGCTGCGCCCGTTCGAAGCCAGCCGGTGCTTGCGGCAATCGCCAGCTCCGCTGAACGCGAGCGGGTGGCCGCGCTGTTAGACCCCGAAAACCTGCACTTCGATATTTCCGCGCAACTCGACGGTGTTCACAGCCTGCTGCTCTTCCACGGCGACGCCGACGCGGTCGTCCCGGTGGCCAGTGCCCAGGAAATCTATGGGCGTGCCGGAGACCCCAAAGCCATGCGGATTTTCCCCCGTGGGGACCACCGGATGAGCGCTGCCCGGGACCAGGCCGTATTTCAGCAGGAGGCTGCCGATTGGTTCGCGCGGCATCTGCTGGGCTGACCCCCTGCCGGCAGCCCCAGGGCCGACTCCGCGGCGGCGGCTGGCCTGGGGGCCGTTGGTGCACCCCGTTGGTTGCCGAACCTGAAGCAAGGAGCCGCCATGGCTGACGCGCCCCCCCGCAAGATAGTCCAGAGAGCCTTTGTCAAAACGGTCCTGCGCCGCATCCTGGCCCTGGCCACCATCGCCGGGCTGATCTACGGCCTGGCGGCCCTGATTTACGCCACCCGCACGATCTACAAGGTCAAGATGAACAAGGCGGTGGTGCTGGAGCGTCTCGGGGGCCAGCGACAGGCCATCACCGATGTCGGCTGGCACGTGCGGCTGCCCTTTTTCACCCGCATCGAGCAGGAAGTCTCCCTGATGAACCAGACCATGCTCCTGGGGGGCCAGCTGGAACCGATGCGGATCATCTCCAAGGGCAACGTGGCCCTGTGGACATCCGGCGCCATGACCTACCGCATCCGCGATCTGGAGACCTGGGCGATTGAAAACCTCGACCCCCAGAGCCTGCTGCAGGGGGATTTCGACGGCATCGCCAAGGACATCCTCCAGGCCCAGGAGGTCAACCGCTTGATCAGCGACCGCGAGGAGATCAAGGAGCGGATTTTCCAGGCCCTGGCCACCCGTCCGATCAACCAGGGCGGGCCGACCCTGGCCCAGAAGTACGGCATCCAGGTAGTGAGCTTCGTTCTCAAGGAAACCCGCTTCGGCGACAAGCTGGTGGAGGCCACCGAGGAGAAGAAGCGCCGCGAGCTGATCGCCGAGGCCGAAAACTATGCCGCCGACCAGGAGGCCAGCCGGATTCGCAAACTCTACGCCGCCTATCTGGAGAGTATCCAGGCACTGCAGAAAGCCTTGGGGTCCCCGGATGGCAGCAGCGACAACGCCCTGCTGGGGTTTCTGGTCCAGCAGAAATGGGCCTCGGCCTACGAGAAGAACCAGACCGGACAGCATACGGTGGTGATCCAGAACACCGGCGGCGCCCCGAACATCACCCTGCCCGATCTCCAGCAGGCGCCCCCGCAGGCGGCAGCCGCCGCAACCGCTGGGGGAGAGACGAACTGATGGCCAAACGCCTCACCAAGGAAGTCAGCTACGTCAAACTTCCCGAACAGCGGATCCGCGAGATCGAGGACCTCGTGGCCCTGTGGCCCTATGAGACCAAGGCCTTCATGCGCTCACGGCTGCATCAGTACCAGCCGCCGTCGGATTTCATCAACAGCCTTTTGGAAACACTGCTGTCGCTTTTCGTCGCGGCGCCCGAAAAACATTTCAAGATCCTCAAAGACCCCGACATCCTCACCGACTGGCAGCGGCGCTTCGAGATTTCGGGCCAGACCAACCCCCAGGAAGCCTGGAACAAGATCCTCGAAAAGGAAGTCTCGGCCAAGGATTACCGCTACCTGCTGTCCCTGCTGGACCGGGAACTCTCCGACGTCCACGTTCCCTGGGAGTTGGTTTCGCTGTTCGAAAAGATCTACCGCACCCATATCCGCAAGGAATACCTCTCGGACCCGGCCGTGCCCACGGCGCCCCTTTTGCTGATCGTGGGGCCCAGCGGCAGCGGCAAGACCGCCACCACCAGCCAGGCCATCGAGCAGGTGATCTTCCGCAGCGAGGTCCTCCCCGAGGTGGACCTGAAGCAGAAGAAGGAGGCGCTGCTCGCCGGCGAGCACTTCTGGAAGTCCATCGAAGAGATCGACCCCACTCTGGCGCTGGAAATCAGCCGCCGCCGCAAGCTCCGGTTTTACAAAACGCTTTCGCGCATCCCGCTGCTGCGCCGGCTTTTGAAAAAGCGGATCACCCAGAATCTCTCGGATCTGGAGGAGCAGAGCCTACCGGTTGACTTCACCATGGTCACCCCCAACGATTTTCAGACCGCCCTGGCCGGCGAGCCGGGCAACTACTTCAAAAAAGCCCTGGGCGATCCCCGCAAGACCACCATCCGCCACATCGAGGAGGCCCACAGCGCCTTCGGCAAGGCCAACGGCCGGGAATCGGGGGGCGTCGAGCGCCAGCAGCGGACCCTGATCGACACCTCCAACATCGTCATCGACGAGATCATCAGCGGGCGGCGGGACTGCCTGCTGGTGGCCACCACCGACCAGCCCGAACGCATCGACGCCGCGATCTACCGCCGCTTCGTGGAAAAGGGCAAGATCATCGACATCTCGGAATACTGGAAAAACCCCGCCAACCTGCGCGAAATCGTTCGGCTGGAACTGATGCGCAGCAACATCCGCATCGGCAGCGAGCTGGAGCCGGCCTGCCACCGCAGTATCACCTGCATCCCCCCCGAGGGGCTGGAGCGCGCGGTGGAGAACCTCTACAAGATTTTCGACGAGCGCACCCTCAAGGTGATCCCCTCCTATGTGCGTAAGCTGGTCCATTCGGTGATCGAGATCAAAGGCAATTTCTTCCCCGAGTACCTCGAGGAGCCCCTGCTGGTGCGCCGCGCATTCGAGCTGGTGGCCAAAAACTCCTATGGCGACCTGTACAAGAAAGTGGTGGGCCGCATGGACCGCCACGTCAAGTGGGAGGCGTATGTCGGCAACATCAAAAACCTCTTCTCGGAGATGACCAACAACTGCCTCTTCTACGGCGTCAGCGAGGAGAAGGGGGTGGTGCTCAACGGCCCGCCGGGCAGCGGCAAGACCTTTCTGGTGCGTTCCTGGCTGAGTGAAAACAGCGACGTCCACGACATCGCCACCAACCCCGGCGCCCTGCAGGACCCGGTCAACCCCATCGACGGGGCCGTCGAAAACCTCGAAAAAGTCTACGACATCGCCAAAATGATCGCCCCGACGCTGGTTTTTTTTGACGAGGGCGACGCGTTGGCCCCCCGCCGCAGCGCCGCCGGCGGCTCCCCCGCTGACAAGCTCACCAACCGCTTCCTCAACCTGATCGACGGTGAAATCCCCATTCACCGGGTTTTTACGGTGCTCACCACCAACCGCCTGGACATCCTCGACCCGGCCCTGATCCGGTCCAAACGGCTGAAAGTGATCGAGGTTTCAGGCCATCTGACCCGGGAGGACATCCACGAGATCGTTCGCCAGACCCTGGGGTCGGCGCCCTTGGCCCCCGGACTGGACGTGGCCGCCATCGTCGATTCGGCCAAGGGCATCTGCAATACCCCGGCGGATTACGCCGCCTTCGTGGAAAAGGCGCGCTCCCTGCGCAGTACAGAGTTCGAGGTCCTGCAGCGCATGCGCCTTTTGACCGAGGCCAGCAAGGAAAACAAGGAGAATTTTACCAAATTCAATTTCAAGACCCTCTTGGGTATCCTGGAGGCGGTGGATGCCCCCCAAGAGCTGCGCGCCAAGGTTCAGGGCGATCCCCTCAAGTTTCTCCGGCACTACCCCGCCATCCTGAATCTGCTGGCACCGATCCAGGCGGCCGAGCGCTACCCCTTGATGCCCTCGCACCTTCATTCCGCGCGTCTTGAAATCTCCCAGAGCCCGGTCAGAAAAGGCAAGGTTCAGCTGGATGAGTTTCTCGAGGCGGAGTTGAGCCAGGAGCCCCAGATCGGCTTCATCGTCGGGGTGGGGGCCAACGACGTCAGCGGGATGCTGCTGCCTATCGCCACCAGCCTGACCTACAGCATCGACCCCGAAAAAGTACTG
>JAJDNY010000206.1 GCA_022340425.1 Desulfobacteraceae bacterium
GAATCCGCGAAAGTGGTGTCCGCTATCAAGGAACTTCAGAAGAAGCAGGCGGGCAAAGTTGTCGAGTTGAGCAAACAAAAAAAGTTGCCAGACTGAACAACATCTGAACAACTTTTAAAGAACCCATAATTTCTATAACCATCTGAAATTATGCGTTATTTTTGGTGGAGGCGGCGGGAGTCGAACCCGCGTCCGAAAACATTCCACTTAGGCATCTACATACTTATCTCGAATTTTGATTGTCAGCGCTCAAATCTCCTTCGAGCGGGATATTTGAGAACTTATCCTGTTAGCGTTTCGCCATTCCCGCTACAGGCAATTGGGATAGGCTAGCCCGCTAGTCGACGCCCTTGCCGGATCCGCAGGCTTAACCCGGCAGGACGGTAGCATTTAAGCTGCTACAGCGTAGTTATAATCGTCTGCGATTATATTTATTTCCGCCAATTAACGAGCTGGCAGCCCCTCGGTATGCAGCCCAAGCTTCTTTATCCCCGTCGAAGCCGTTTCGCCCCCCTGTTGTTGAAGGTCCCATTTGATTTAAAGATTTTTAAACCAATTAACGACTAAATGATAAGCAAAAAAACCCATAATGTCAAGATTCCGCTCTGGGTTTCAAGGGGTGCGGAAAACCTGCCGCGCCCGAAGGTTTCATCCCAGGAAAACATCCGCCAGCACCCGGCGGTTGTCAGCCCCTTTCCTTGCGGGCGCGGTCCAGTTCGCGGGTTTCATCGCGTTTGCGAATGGCCTCGCGCTTGTCGTAGCTGCGCTTTCCCCGGGCAAGGGCGATGACCACCTTGACCTTGCCGCGCTTGAAGTAGATCCGCAGGGGCACCAGGGCATAGCCCTTTTCGTTGACCTTGCCGTAGAGGCGTTTGATTTCATGGGCGTGCAGGAGCAGCTTGCGGGGCCGCAGGGGGTCATGATTGTCGTAGTGCGCAAAGGGGTAGGGGCTGATGTGCATCTGGTAGAGAAACACCTCACCGTTGACCACCCTGGCATAGGCGTCCTTGAGGTTGGCGCGCCCCATGCGCAGCGACTTGACCTCCGTACCCGTCAGAACCATGCCCGCCTCGAACTGCTCGTCCAGGTGGTAGTTGTGGCGCGCCTTGCGGTTTTCGGTGACAATTTTGACGTTTTCGCCAGCCAAAACGGGTTTCCCCTTCTACCAGTCAATGCCGTCGACGGGTACCTGGAATTTTTGGGACACGATCCCGCCGTAGGAGTCATGGATCAGCCGGCTGATCTCCGCCGAGGAGGTCACCTCGAGGATTTTGCGGAAAAAGCCGCAGGCCTCCTCCCGGCTGAGGGACCGGATCATGCTTTTGACCACCGGCATGGAGCGGGGGTTGACACTGAGCTCTTCCAGCCCCAGGCCCAACAGAATCGGCATGTTCATGGGGTCGCCGGCCATCTCACCGCACATGAAGAGTTTCACGCCGGTTTTGGTGGCGACTTTGGAGAGGTGGTGCAGCATGCGCAGAATCGCCGGGTGCAGCGGGCTGTAGAGATGCGCCACTTCCCGGTTGCCGCGGTCGATCGCCAGGGTGTACTGGATCAGGTCATTGGTGCCGATGCTGAAAAAATCCACCTCGCGCGCCAGGATATCGGCTATCACCACCGCCGAGGGCACCTCGATCATGATGCCGGTTTCGATCTCGCGGTTGAAGGGCACCCCTTCCTTTTCCAGCGCGGCGGCGCATTGCGCCAAGAGCCGTTTGGCTTCCTTAACCTCGGCGAGGCTGGCGATCATCGGAAACATCACCCGCACATTGCCGTGGGCCGAGGCCCGCAGGATGGCCCGCAGCTGGGTCTTGAAAACCTGTGGTTTCTTCAAACAGTAGCGAATGGCCCGCAGGCCCAGGGCCGGGTTGGTCTCGGGGGCCGCCCCCGACGTGTAGGAGACGACCTTGTCGCCGTTGATGTCCAGGGTGCGGATGGTGACCGGCAGGGGCGCCATCACCTCGACGACGTCGCGATACTTGTCGTAGAGCTCGAACTCGGTGGGAAAATCGGAGCGGCTCAGGTATTGGAATTCGGTGCGGTACAACCCGATGCCTTCGCCGCCGTTGTCGATCACCGAGACCACCTCTTCGGGCAGTTCGATATTGCCCATCACCTTCAACCGGAAGCCGTCCACAGTTTCGGCGGGCAGGTGGCTGTCGCGGGTGATGGCGGCCCGGAAGCGCTCGTAGCCGATGCGGCGCTCCTCGTAGCGCAGCAGGGTCTGTTCTTCGGGATTGACGATCAGCACCCCTTCCGAGCCGTCCACGATGATGATGTCGTCGTTTTTGACGATCCGGGTGGCGGCGTCCAGCCCCAACACGGCGGGGATTTCCAGGGCCTGGGCAATGATTCCGGTGTGGGAGGCCTTGCCGCCGCGATCGGTGACAAAGCCCATGATACGCTCGAGCTGGATCTGGCTGGTCTCAGAGGGCGATAGATCGTGGGCCACGAGGATCACGCGTTTGTCGATTTCGGCGATCTTGATGCTGTTGGCGCCCACCAGGTTGCGTAAAATCAGGTCGGATACGTGCTCGATGTCGGCCACCCGGGCCTTGAGATAGGGATCGGCCATTTTGGCGAACATGGCCTTGACGTTGCCCACCACGGTGCGCAGGGCCCATTCGGCGTTGAAGCGCTTTTTTTCGATGATATCGATGGTGCGGTTGTAGAGCATCTTGTCCTTGAGCAGGACCAGGTGGGTTTCCAGGATCAGGGCATGCTCGCGCAGATCCTCGGGGGTGCGGTCGATGATGGCGCGCACCTCGTCGGTGGCTTTCTTGACCGCGGCCTTGAAGCGCTTGATCTCGTCATTGAGCCGCCCCTTGGGTACCAGGTAGCGTTTGACCACGTCGACGCCCTCGCGGTCGACCAGGTAGGCCTTGCCGATGCAGATGCCCGGTGAAGCGCTGATGCCTTTCAGGCGGATTTCGCCGCCCTGTTCGTGGGACATATTACGCTATTCTCCAAACCCGTTTTCAATCAGTGCTGCGATCCGGTCAAGAATCGCGCGGTCCGACGGACTGTCGACTTTGAGGGTGATCACCGTATTCTTGGCGCATGCCAGCGACAGGAGATCGATGATGCTGGCGGCATCGGCCGCTTGCCCGCCCTTGATCAGCCACACCCCCGCTGCGGCATTTTTGGCGAGCGCCGCTATTTTGGCCGCCGAGCGCGCATGCAGCCCGAGTTCGTTGACAATCAACAGTTCGCGCGACAATGGCCCGTCAGGGTGTTCCATTAGGCAAAACGATATGGGGCTCCGGCATTAAAGGGTCCCGGTCGGCCTCCATTCAAAAGCCCTCAACCCAGCCCCAGGGTGCAAAACACGATGGGCCGGGAGAGGGCGGATGAGATTCGGGGATCTTCCGAGGCCGCGGCACAAAAGACGAACCCGCCGGCCGGTTTTGGGGCCGCCGGCGACGGGTCGTCCACCGGCCCGTATCCGGCGACGGCCTCCGGGGAGCTTAAAATCCGTCAGCCTCGCGGGGCATTCCCGGCGGTATTTTTCGGGGGCACACCCCCTGCGGAAAGTGCCTAAGTACCAGCCCAGGTTGAATATGTCAACGCGAAATCATTGACAAGGCCCGAAAATCCTGTTAGCTTCCCGGCGTTCTAACTATTGGACAATATTTTAATTTCACACCAATTTTCAACCGCCTGACGCCTCCTTTGCGCGCATCGTCCGGCGACAGGGCACGGCACCCGCGCCTGATGGGTCCATGGAAAACCAGTTTCTCATCGAAGACCTTAAGATCGGCGAGTCCGCGCGCCTCTTTAAGATCATGGGCGAATTTGTGGACGGCATCGAGGCCCTGCACGGCTTGGGCCCGGCGGTGACGATCTTCGGATCGGCCCGGATCGCCCCCGAAGACCCGATCTATGCCAAAGCCGAAGCCATCGCGGCGTGCTTTGCCCGGGCCGATTTCGCCGTCATCACCGGCGGGGGCGGGGGCGTGATGGAGGCCGCAAATAAGGGCGCCCTGGAGGCGGGCGGGGCGTCGGTGGGGCTCAACATCCGCCTGCCCTTCGAACAAAAGCCCAACCGCTTCACCCGCATTCGACTGGAGTTCAAGTATTTTTTCACCCGCAAGGTGATGCTGGTCAAATATGCCACCGCCTATATCGTCATGCCGGGCGGCTTCGGCACCCTGGACGAACTCTTCGAGGCGGTCACCCTGATCCAGACCCACCGCATCCAACCGCACCCCATCATTCTGGTGGGCTCGGACTACTGGTCGGGTCTGCTGAACTGGATCCGGCAGCAGCTGGCAGTCCGCGGTCTGATTTCAGCCGAGGACCTCGACCTTCTGAGGGTCATAGACGATCCCGATGACATTGTGCAGGCGGTGCGGGAAAAAGTGATTCTCTGAAAACCCGCCCGGTCCGGCTGCGCATTGAAGACCGCCGCCGCAAACCCTTTTAATCACCGTGACATTCCCCAGATACAGGAGGCAACATGGTCAGGACCGAAATTCAGCTCTTCATGAAGAACGAACCGGGTGAGCTCGCCAAACTGGCCGGGCTTTTCGCCCAGGATAAGATCAACATCGACGCCCTCACCATTCAGGATGCGTCCAGCTATGTCCAGGAGCTCTTCAAGGGGCGTGGCAAATCCTTGAAGC
>JAJDNY010000207.1 GCA_022340425.1 Desulfobacteraceae bacterium
GCGGCGTTTTTAAAATGTTCATTTTCTTTTGCGGAAAACGAACCAAAGGAAACCGCCCGCGGCGGGCCCTGTGGAACTCGCTTACGCTCAAACAGCCACAGGGCCTTTATCGCCGCCTGCTGCGATGCTCGGCCCGGGACGATGGGACAAACCCCCGGCGGCATGAAGCCTCAAAAATACGGCTGTCATTTTCGAAAAATGCCGTACCTTCGTGGATAGTGGTCGAGTTCCTTGAGAAGTGCGCACGGCCATGATCCTTTTAAAGTAGATGCGAGATTCGAATCGGCTGTGGTTGTCTTGGACCGCCGGATTGTCAGTTGAATTCCTCACCCTGCCATGCTATTTTGCCCCGAAATTTTCCTATCTTTAGGAAACGGGTCCCCCTGGCGGAGGAAGCGCGACCAGAGGAGGGCCGGCCGGGGCGCTGTCGCCCGACGGCCGTTGATTGCAACCGATGGATGAGAGAAGGAGGTCGTGATGCGAAAAAGTTTTGTAGCGGTAGGGGTCGCCCTGGCGGTGGTGCTGGCATTTTCGCCTTTTGGCTGGTCCGCGGAACAGACCATCAAGGTGGGCATCAACGCCCCGATCACCGGCGACATTCCCAAGGTCGGTGAAGGCACCAAGTTCGCCGCCCAGATGTGGCTGGAAGATGTCATGGCGGCCGGCGGTCTGGAGGTCGGCGGCAAGAAGTATCCGGTGGAGCTGGTGATCGAGGACAACGAGGCCAAAGCCGAATCGGCCGTCACGGCCAACACCAAGATGATCACCCAGGACGAGGTGCTGGTGATCGTCGGCCCCCAGTCCTCCAAGCAGGCCATACCTGCCGGGGATGTGGCCAACAACTACGCCACCCCGATGATCACCCCCTGGTCTACCAACCCCGACGCCACCAAGGACCGCCCCTTTGTCTTCCGCGGCTGTTTTCTCGACCCCTTCCAGGGGCCGGTGCTGGCCAATTTCATCACCGAGGAGTTCGGTTTCACCAAGGCCGCCGTGCTCTATGACGTGGCCAGCGACTACCCCAAGGGGCTGGCCGAGTTCTTCAAGGAAGCCTGGGAAAAGGTGCACGGCCCCGGCTCGGTGGTGGCCTTCGAGAGCTTCACCACCAAGGACGCCGATTTCAGCTCCCAGCTGACCAAGATCATCCAGTCGGGGGCCGAAGTTCTTTTCACCCCCCAGTACTACAACGAGGTGGCCCTGATCGTCCAGCAGGCCCATGAGCTGGGCTGGGACAAGCCCATCGTCGGCAGCGACAGCTGGGGCTCCGCCGAGACCGTGGAGCTCTGCGGCAAGGACTGCTACGGCCTTTTCTTCAGCACCCACTACGCCGCGGCCGGCGCCACCGGCGCCACCAAGGAGTTCATCGACCGTTACCAGCAGAAATACGGTTATGTGCCCGACGATGTGGCAGCTCTCACCTGGGACTCGCTGGGGATCGTCCAAACCGCCATTCAGAGCCTGGATCAGCTCAGCGGCGATCTTGAAAAAGACCGCAAGGCGGTGCGCGACGCCATGGCCCAGGTCAAGGAATTCGACGGCATCACCGGCAAGATGACCTTCACCGAAGAGGGCGACCCCATCAAGTGTGCCGTGATCGTCAAGATCAGCGACAAGGGCGAGTACACCTTCTACAAGTCCGTTTGCCCCTAAGCTCAATGCCGATCCGTCGGCGGGGGCGGGCAGGGGGCGGTGACCCCGCCGCCCGCCTGCCCCTGCGGTCGGCCTGCAGCCGAACACCCGGGGGCGGGCCGCAGCGACCATGCGCGGCCCGCCCCCGTCATCTGTCGGCAGCCCGCCGATTTTGCGCCGCGGCGTCCCGTCTAGGAGCCAACCCATGACGTTTTTCCTCCAGAACCTGGTCAACGCCCTGCAGTGGGGCAGCTTTTACGCCCTCATCGCGCTGGGCTACTCCATGGTCTACGGCATTTTGATGCTGTTCAATTTCGCCCATGGCGACATCTTCATGGTGGGAGCCTACATCGGCTTCGGGGTGGCCACTGGGCTCACCGCGCTGGCGGCCATGGGGATGCTGGCCCTGCCCAACTGGGTGATCCTGGTGCTGACCATCCTGATCTCCATGTTTCTGACCTCTTTTGTGGGGGTGCTGGTGGAGCGCCTCGGCTACCGGCCGCTGCGCGACGCCCCGCGGGCATCGGCGGCCATCACCGGGCTGATGATCGGCATCATTCTCGAAACCGGCAACCTGGCGCTTCTGGGCGCCCGGCGGGTCAGCTTCCCCAGCCTGATCGACTCGGTCACCTACAATTTCGGCGGCGTCTACGTCACCAACAAGAAGATCATGATCGTGGTGGTTTCGCTGGCCCTGATGGTCGCCCTGCACCAGTTCGTCAGCCGCAGCAAGTGGGGCATGGCCATGCGCGCCATGGCCTTCGACTACGTGGTCGTGCCGCTGATGGGGGTGCCGCTGAACACCATTGCGGCGCTCACCTTTGCCATCGGCTCGGCCCTGGCGGCGGCCGCCGGTATCCTCTTCGGCGTCGCCTACCCGGTGCTGGACCCCTACATGGGCATCGTCTTCGGCTGGAAAGCCTTTGTGGCCGCGATCCTCGGGGGCCGCGGCTCAATCCTGGGGGCCACCCTGGCTGGTTTTCTATTGGGCTTCATCGAGATTTTCGTTGCCATGATCTTCCCCTCGACCCTGCGGGACCTGATCGCCTACTCGATCATCCTGCTGATCCTGGTTTTCCGGCCCCACGGCTTCTTCGGCGAGGCCTACAGCGCGCGCCTGCGCCTGTGACGGCCGTCGGCCGGCCCGCCGGCGATGTATTATGGGCGGGCCCAGCGGAGGATTTCCACAAAAGGGATTGCTATGAACACAGACAGCGGTAACCTACCGGCGGCCGCGGGCAGCCCCCGCAAACCATGGCGCCGGGCTTTTGCCCGCGTGCCGCTCCTGGCCTGGCTGTGCGGCGGCCTGGCGGCGGTGGTGCTGGAGCACTTCTTCGGCCCTCAACTGGCCGAACTCCTGGGTCTTCCCAAGGTCCCGGTGCTCTTCGGTTTTCTGACCATTCTGGGCAAGCCCCCGCTGATCCCCAGTACGGCCGTCTTCATCACCCTAATCTACGGGCTGCCGCTGCTGCTGGTGAGCCGTCTGCTGGCGGGTCCGGCCAACCGCCTGGCCGCTTTTCTGCTTCAGGGGCCACTGGCGGTCTCGGTGCTGATCCACCTAGCGCTTTTTTACGGGACTCTGCACCTCTGGTCCGACCTGAGCGCCTACCGGGTGCTGACACTTAAACTGACACTGATCGCCGTCATGCTGACCCTGAGCCTCAATGTGATCAACGGCTACATGGGCGAGTTCTCCTGCTCCCACCCGGCCTTCATGGCCCTGGGGGCCTATGCGGCCTCGGTGATGACGCTGGTCTTTTTCGCCAAAGACAAGCAGTTCGGGGAAGCCCTGCTGCCCGCGGCGCTGGGGCCCTTCATGTTCCCGCTGGTGCTGATCGCTGCCGGGGCCGTGGCGGCCGTCGGGGCCCTGGTGATCGCTGTTCCCTCCTTCCGCACCCGCGGCGACTACCTGGCCATCATCTCGCTGGCCTTCATGTTCATCGTCAAGAGCATGATCGAGAACCTGGAGTGGATCGGCGGCCCCCGGGGGCTGAGCAGCCAGCCCAACTATGCCAACCTGCCCACCGTGTTCCTCTGGGCTGCGGCCTGCATCTGGATCATCAACAACTTCGTGCGCTCCACCCTGGGCAAGGCCCTGAACGCCGTGCGGGACGACGAGATCGCCGCCGACGCCATGACGGTGGACACCCGGCGCACCAAAATGGTCGCCTTTCTCTTCGGCGCCTTCTGGGCCGGGGTCGCCGGCGGGCTCTTCGCCCATGTGCTGCGCTACGTCAACCCGGGCAGCTTCGGGCTGCAGAAGCTGGCCGAGGTGCTGGCGATGGTCTATTTCGGGGGGTTGAACTCCGTCTACGGCTCCATCGTCGGGGCGGTCAGCCTCAGCCTGCTCGGCGAGGCCCTGCGGCCGCTGGAGCTCTTCAAGTGGATCATCATTCCGCTGATGCTGATCCTGGTCATGATTTTCCGACCCACCGGGCTGATCGCCTTTCGGGAATTCGATGTCCGCAAGCTCGTGCAACCGAAACTGAACCCCGACCGAGAGGTGTAGCATGGCATTGCTCCAGGTGGATCACATGACCCATTTCTTCGGCGGGCTGCGGGCCGTCCACGATTACAACCTGTCCCTGGAGGCGGGCCAGATCCGGGGCCTGATCGGGCCCAACGGGGCCGGCAAAACCACCGTTTTCAACCTCTTGACCGGCATCTACACCCCCACCGAGGGGCAAATCCGCCTGGACGGGCAGGAGATCACCGGCAAACCGCCCCACCGGATCGCGGCCATGGGGCTGGCCCGCACCTTCCAGAACCTCTGCCTCTGGCGCCACATGACGGTCCTCGAGCACGTCAAGCTGGCCCGCTATTCGCGGATCTCCTACGGTCTGGTGGGGGCCTTCTTCGGCACCCCCAAACGCCACCGCGAGGAGGCCGCCATCGAAGCCAGGGCGCACGCCCTGCTGGAGTTGGTGGGGATCGATCACCTGGCCGACCAGGTGGTGGTCAACCTGCCTTACGGCGCCCAGCGGCGGGTGGAACTGGCGCGGGCCCTGGCGATCGAGCCCAAGGTGCTTTTCCTGGATGAGCCCACCGCCGGCATGAACCCCGAGGAGCTGGTCCAGATGATGGAGATCATCCGCCGGGTGCACGCCGAGTTCGATCTGGCGATCTACCTCATCGAACACCGCCTCAAGATGGTGATGGAACTCTGCCAGGTGATCCAGACCCTGGTTTTCGGCGAGGTGGTCGCCGAGGGGCCCCCGGAGGAGATCCAGACCAACCCGGTGGTCATCGAGGCCTACCTGGGCAAGGAGGGAGTGGAGTAGCCATGCTGAAAGTTGAAAACCTGAGGGTTTCCTACGGCAAGATCGCCGCCCTGCACGGCATCGATTTTCACGTGGACCAAGGCGAAATCGTCACCATCATCGGCGCCAACGGCGCCGGCAAGAGCACGACCCTGCGGGCGGTCTCGCGGATGGTGCCGGTCTCCGACGGCAGCCGGCTGACCTACAACGGCCAAAATCTGCTGGACTACAGCGCCGACCGGGTGGTCAGCCAGCTGGGGCTGACCCATGTGCCCGAGGGGCGGCGCTTGTTCGGCAATCTGACCGTTTTGGAAAACCTCAAGCTGGCCTGCTTCGCGCGCAAGGATCGGGATCAGATCAAACGCGACCTGGAGCGCGTCTTCGGCATTTTTACGCGCCTGGGCGAGCGCCGGGAGCAGAAGGCCGGGACCCTCAGCGGCGGGGAGCAGCAGATGCTGGCCATCGGGCGGGCCTTCATGAGCGGGCGCAAGATCATGCTGCTGGACGAGCCGTCCATGGGGCTTGCGCCGCTTTTGATGATGGGGGTCTTCAACGCCCTGCGGGAGATCAACCAGGAGGGGACCGCCATTTTGCTGGTGGAGCAGAACGCCCGCCTGGCCCTCAAGTTCGCCCAGCGCGGCTACGTTCTGGAAAACGGCCACCTGGTGCTGGAGGGTTCCGGCGCCGATCTGCTGCAAAACCCCCAGGTCAAGAACGCCTACCTGGGCGGGTGAGCTTTCAAGAAAACACCAATGACGGTTCCGCAAAAATTCCAATTTCTGCGTTGCGCTGCATCTCGAAGTCGCTGCGGCGTACAGATGTACGCCTCACTCCTCGAGATTTGCGCGCCTTGAACTTGAAATTTTTTCGAAACCGTCTGGTTTTTGGCTTTTTACTGTTTCATCAGTTTTCAAAGTGTAGCCGGGTTTTTAAGTCCCATCGTCCCGGGCCGAGCATCGCAGCGGCCGGCGAAAAAGGCCCTGTGGCTGTTTGAGCGCAGCGAGTTCCACAGCTCCCGCACCCGGCGAGAAGCACAGGGCAGCCCCCGCCAGGGGGCCGCGTCGCACGGGCGCTTTCTTTTCGGTTCCTT
>JAJDNY010000208.1 GCA_022340425.1 Desulfobacteraceae bacterium
TATGTTGTAAGCGCTAATCCTGAAATAACGATATATAGGGCTCATTTTTAGAAGTGACCTTGTAGGGTTAAATTCACCTCTAAAATCGCATGTTTTGAATTTTTGAAGTTCGACAACCGCCAGCCAGAGGAGGAACCGCAATGCTGCGCATTCGCAACATCCTGTTTCCGTGCGACCTGACGGAGAATTCCGGCAAAATTTTCTACTACGCGCTCTCCCTGATGGAAAAGTACGACAGCACCCTGATTCTGCTGCACGTGGTGGAAAACCTGCGCCAATGGGGGGACCTTTACGTGCCGGCCACCGCGATTCAGCTGGACCAGAAAATCATCGAAAAGGAGGCCGCCCGGGCCCTGGAGGAGTTCTACGCAAGTCACGTGCGCGGGGTCAGCGACGTCCGCCGGGAGGTGCTCTCCGGCGACCCGGTGACGGTGATCCTCAATGTCATCGAAAACGAAGACGTGGATCTGGTGGTCTTGGGTACCCACGGCCGCAAGGGACTCGAGCACACGGTCTTCGGCAGCGTGGCCGAGAACGTGGTGCGCCGCTCGCCGGTGCCGGTGCTGACCATCAACCCCTACACCCTCAAATCCAGCCCCTAAGGACCCCGCCGGCGCCGCAGGCTTTGCCCCGGACGGGCCGCCCGCCCGTTCAGGCTGAGCCTCGCCGATACCTCGGCCCCGACCCCCTTGCTTGCCGCCCAACTGCGGCGCCGTCGGCGTTTTTCGATTTTGACGACCCCGCGCTCAGTCTGCTATGAAACCCTGACCCCGGTCGGCGGAGTTCGGTGGCGTGTGGCGACGCGCCGCCCGCGGCATTCGCCAGGCCGGTTTTGGTGTGCACTTCAAAGATTTGAATGGAGAGGTAACAATGACCGATGACATCCGGTGGGTCAAGACCCACTGCGCCCGCATGGACCACGGCGGCTGCGGTCTGCTGGTGGGGGTTGAGGGCAACCAGATCGTCAAGATCAAGGGGGATCCCGACGGCTTTTTGAACCGGGGCTACGTGTGCCACAAGGGCCGGGTTTCGGCCGAGCGCCTGACCCATCCCGACCGGCTGAAACAGCCGCTGAAGCGCACCGGCCGCCGCGGCGAGGGCCGATGGCAACCGGTTTCCTGGGAGGAAGCGCTGCAGACGGTCGCCGCCGGCCTGGTGAAAACCAGGGAGGCCCACGGCGCCCGGGCGGTGGCTTTCTGCCAGGGGATGCCCAAGGGGCTGGAGCATTTCGCCCTGATTCGGCTGGCCAACCTTTTCGGCTCGCCCAACCTGGTGGCGGTCCAGGACGTGTGCCACGCCCCGCGCGAGGTCGCCGGCATGCACACCTGCGGCTTCTACCCGGTGGCCGATTTTCACCAGAAAAGCGCGCTGGTGGTGCTCTGGGGCAGCAACGTGACCTGGACCAACGAGGAGGGCGCGATCCACAGCCTGTTGCTGGAGCAGCTGCGCCAGGGCACCGCGCTGATGATCGTCGACCCCCGCCGCACCGAGCTGGCCGAGCGGGCCCGTTTCTGGCTGCCCTTGAGGCCCGGCACGGATCATCTCCTGGCGCTCGCCTTTCTGCATGTGATCGTCACCGAAAGCCTCTACGACGCCGATTTCGTCGCCCAGTGGACCCACGGCTTCGATCAATTGGCGGAGCACGTGCGCGATTTCTCGCCGGAAAAGATGGCCCCGCTCACAGACCTGCCCGCCGAGCTGATCCGGGAGAGCGCCCGTTTCTATGCCCAAAGCCGGCCGGCCGCCATCCAGTGGGGCAACCCCATCGAGCAGACCGTTCACAATTTCGACGCCACCCGCGCGCTGGTCTGCCTGATGGCCGTTTGCGGCAACCTGGACGCGCCCGGCGGCAACATCCAGGCCAACGAACCCGGGATTCTCGGCCTGGGGCCCTTCGTGCGCGCCGATCTGCTGCCGAACAAGCGCTTCGAGATGATCCACGCCCATCACGGCGCCATCCCGCGCCTGATGACCGTGCCGCCGGCCTATTTCCGGCAGGCGGTGCTCAGCGGCGAGCCCTACCCGGTACGGGCGGCCTACATGCAGTGCACCAACCCCCTGCTGGGCTACGCCGACAGCCGCCGGACCGAGGAGGCCCTGCGGGCGCTGGATTTTCTGGCGGTCGCGGACGTTTTCATGACCCCCACCGCGGCCTTGGCCGACGTGGTGCTGCCGGCGGCGACGCATTTCGAGTTCGACGACATCGGCCACTACGGCCTGGGCCACGGGATCGTTCTGGCGCGGCCCAAGGTGGTCGATCCGCCGCCGGAGTGCTGGCCCGATCTGAAGATCGTTAACGAGCTGGGCAAGCGCACCACCCCGCCCGAGCACTGGTTCGACGACGCCTCCGGTTTTCTCGAGCTGCTGCTGAAGCCCGCCGGTCTGACCTACCGCGAGTTCGTCGCAAAGGGCTATCTCACCGGGCCCGAGCGCTTCCACAAATACCGCGCCAAGGGGTTTAAAACCCCCACCGGCAAAGTGGAGCTGGCGCTCAGCCAGGCGCCCAAGTTCAAGCTAAAGCCCCTGCCCGCCGGGCAAGAGACGCCCCCGGAAGACGACCCCGCCTTTCCCCTGCTCCTGACCAGCTGCAAGAGCCGCTTCTATCTTCACTCCTGCTATCGCTGGGTGGCGGGCCTGCGCCGCAAAAGCGAGCGGCCCGAGGCCGAAATCCACCCCGAGACGGCTGCGGCCTGCGGCATTGCAGACGGTGCCGCGATGGTCATTGAAACCCCCCACGGGGCGGTCACCCAGCACGCCCGGGTGACCGATACGGTCCGCCCGGGGGTGGTCTTCGCCGCCTACGGCTGGTGGTTTCCCGAAAAGGGGGCGGCCGCCCAGTTCGACTGGCAGAGCGCCAATTTCAACATGCTGACCAGCACCGCGACCCTCGGGCGGGAGTTCGGCACCCCCAACCTCAAGGCGATCGGCTGCCGGGTGCGGCCGGCGGCCGGCGGCTAACCTTATTTTCATTAGACCAAACGGAAAAGTCAAAATTCAGACGGTTTCGAAAAAAGGCCAAGTCCAAGGCGCGCAAATCTCGAGGAGTGAGGTGTACTTAATGTACGCCGCAGCGACCTCGAGATGCAGCGCAACGCAGGAATTGGCCTTTTTGCGGAACCGTCAAATTTGGTTGAAAGTACCGGCAAGGAATGATAAAAGAATTACTTCAGCCTGACGCTGCGGCCCCTCGAAGCGGACATCAGCCATCAGCCGCCGTTTCCTGGGCCCGAATCGGCCAAGCGCAACCTGGAACTTCGCCGCGACCCGAACATATCTGCCGCCTGACAGCCTCCTGACAGGAGTTGTGCCCATGCAAGTCGTTTTGTTCGGCCTCAACCACAAGGCCGCCGCCATCGATCAACTCGAGTGTTTCGCGCTGAAAAACGAAGAGGTCATGGCGTCGCTGCAGACCCTTCATTCCCATCCCCAGATTGATGAAATCGCCATTCTGACCACCTGCAATCGGACCGAGTTCTATGCGGTCTGCGCCGAGAACGTCGATCTGCGGCCGGTTTTTCGGGCGCATCTGCGGGCGCTCAAGGGGGAAAGCCCCGGTGCGGCCTGGGAGCACTTTTATTTCAAGGTCGGCGAGGCGGCCAAACGCCATCTGTTCACCGTGGCCTGTGGTCTGGACTCGGTTGTGGTGGGGGAAAACGAAATCGCCGGTCAGGTCAAGGGCGCCTACGGGACGGCCTGCCGTGCAGGCACGGCCGGCACTTTGCTGCACAAGCTCTTTCATGCCGCTTTCCGGGCCTCCAAACGCGCGAAGAACGAAACCGAGAGCAACAAGGGCTGCTGTTCCACGGCCGCCGCCGCTGCGGACCTGGCCGAGGCGTTCTGCGGCGACCTCAAAGGGGCCTCGGTGCTGATCATCGGGGTCGGCGAAATCGGCAGCATCGGCGCCCGCATCCTGGCCAATCGTCAAACCGGCGAGATCGTCATCGCCAACCGGACCCTGGAAAAAGCCGCGGCCCTGGCCGCCGAGGTGGGCGGTCGGGCCGTGTCGGTATACGGTTTGCGCGACGAACTGGCCCGGGCCGACGCCGTCATCAGCGCCACCGATTCCAACCACTGCCTCTTCGAGGCCGGCGACATGGCGGCCATTCTCAAAAACCGTGAAAAGGGGCCCGTGCTGATCGTCGATTTGGCCGTGCCGCGGGATTTCGATCCGGGCGTGGGCGCGCTCCCCGAAGTGGTGCTCAAAAACGTTTTCGATCTCAAGGAAGTGGTGACCTGCAACCTAGTCAAGCGGGAGCAGTCGGTGGACACGGTGGAGCGCATCATCGCCGAGGAGCTTCAGAAATTCATCGACTGGCGCGAATCCCTGCGGATCAACCCCGTCATTCAGGCGGTCAAAACCCAGGTGGAGACCATCCGGCGCGAAGAGCTCGCGCGGATGCGCGACCGCTTCGATGAAAGCGCCTACTTCCAGGCGGAGCGTCTGACGCGCTCGCTGGCCAAGAAATACCTGCAGGCCATCGTACTGCAGCTCAAGCACCTGCAGGGTGAAAACTGCCTGGATGCCCAGAACATCAGCCTGATCGAGGAACTCTTCACTTACCGCGGCAAGGCCGTCGGCGATTGACGGTTCCGCAGAAAGTCCAATTCTGCGTTGCGCTGCATCTCGAAGTCGCTGCGGCGTAAAGCAGTGCGCCTCACGCCGCTGGAGATTTGCGCGCCTTGTAATTGAACTTTTTGCGGAACCGTCTGGTTTTGGACTTTTTACGACTTTTTTAAAGCGCGGCGCCAGAGTATTTTTGCCCTTTTCTTTGGTGTTGCCTTCCCACCGCGGCCCCGAGACCCCTTTTGAGACAGAGGACGACCCGTATGCCAGTATCCGTTAAAAGCCGAGAGCTGTTCGAGCAGGCCTGCAAGGTGATTCCCGGCGGCGTCAACTCCCCGGTGCGAGCCTTCAAAGGACTCGGCCGCGACCCGATTTTCATCCGGCGCGCCGAGGGCAGCCGGCTTTACGACGTGGACGGCAACGGCTACATCGATTTCGTCAACTCCTGGGGGCCGCTTTTGCTGGGGCACTCCCATCCGGCGGTCAAGGCCGCGCTGCTGGCAGCCCTGGAAGACGGCGCCAGCTACGGGGCGCCCACCGAGAAAGAGATCGTCCTGGCGCGGCTGATCACGGAAATGATGCCCGCGGTGGAAATGGTGCGCCTGGTTTCAAGCGGCACCGAGGCCACTATGAGCGCCGTGAGGCTGGCCCGCGCCTTCACCCGCCGCGAGAAGATCATCAAGATCGAGGGCTGCTACCACGGCCACGGCGACAGCTTCCTGATCAAGGCCGGTTCGGGGCTCACCACCCTGGGGGAGCCCAACAGCCCCGGCGTGCCCCGTTCGGTATCGGCCGACACGCTGATCGCCCCCTTCAACGACGCAGCGGCGGTCAAGGCCCTCTTCGAGGCCTACCCCGACGCCATCGCCGCCCTGATCGTCGAGCCGGTCCCGGCCAACATGGGGGTGATCCTGCCCGCGCCGGGCTACCTCGCGGCGCTGCGGGACATGACCCGCGAATTCGGCAGCCTGCTGATTTTCGATGAGGTTATCACCGGCTTCCGGGTGCATCCGGGCGGCGCCCAGGCCCATTTCGGCGTCACCCCGGACCTGACCACCCTGGGCAAGATCATCGGCGGCGGGCTGCCCATCGGCGCCTACGGCGGTCGCCGCGACATCATGTCCCTGATGTCGCCCCAGGGTCCCGTCTACCAGGCCGGCACCCTTTCCGGCAACCCGCTTGCGGTCAGCGCCGGCATCGCCACCCTGGCGACGATCCGGGATGAGAACGTGATCGATGCTGTCAATGCCAAGGCCGAGGAGTTTCATCGGCGGGTCGCGGCCGTCGCCGCCGGCTCCGGAGTGGCATTGTGCACCAACCGCATCGGCTCCATGAGCACCCTCTTCTTTCAAAAGGGGCCGGTGCGCAACTACCAGGAAGCCGTTCGCTCGGACCCCGAACAGTTCAAGGTGTTTTTTGGCGCCATGCTGGACCAGGGCATTTACATGGCCCCCTCCCAGTATGAAGCGGCCTTCGTTTCCCTCGCGCACACCCCGCAGGATCTGGACGATGCCTGCCGGGCGATGGAAACGGCCCTTGCCCGGGTGCGTGCGACGGCTGGCTGAAAGTCGATTTTTGCAAAGCGCCGGCAGCCGGCGGCGCCGTTCCGATGGGTTCATTCAGCGAGGGGGCCTGCCGGGCAAATGCCTCTTCACCCTCCTCTCCTGCGCCTCTCCACCGCGCCTTCATTCTCCTCCCCGAGCCCGTGACCCTCGGGCTTTGCGCTGAACATCCGCCGCTCACCCGGGGCGAAGCGCCTCAGCACGCCGTCTGCGACCGCGCGCTCTTATCAGGGGCAAGCTTGCCCTTCATCCCCAGGGCCAGCAGCAGGCAGAACAATGTGGCGGCCAGACAGACCAGAAACGCCTGCTGGTAGGCGGCGGTGGTATAGCTCTCGCCCACGCGCTCGACGCGGTCCATGACGGCCCCGGTCAGGACCTGGAAAGCCGCGACCCCCAGGAGTGGAAAGGGGTTGAGAAGACCGGTGGTGACCCCCAGCATGGCGGGCGGGGTGGTGTCGTACACCAGAGCCCACAGGATGTTGCAGAAGCCGCCGGTGACGGCCCCCAGGAGAAGCAGCAGGCCGGCCATGCCGACGACCCCCAGCAGCCCGGCGCCGAACGTGATACCGCCCCAGAGCGCGACCAGCACCGCCACCATGGTCAGAAAGAGATGAGTCTTGTCCACCCCGAAGCGGCTGCAGAACCACCCGCAGCCGGGAGCGCCAACCATGAAGCCCACCGGGATCAGCATGTTGAGCTGGCTGGCCAGGAGGTGGTCGACCCCCAGGGCCTCCGCCAGAAAGGGCGTGGCCCAAAGCCCCTGGAAAGAGAGGATGCTGCCGTAGAGAATGAAGAAAAGCACGGCTACGATCCAGAAGCGGGGCACCTGGAGAGCCTGCAAAAACGGGCTTGCAGGGGAGGGCGGAAGGTCCGCGCAGTGATTTTCCCCGGCTGTGCCCGGCGTTTCGGGCTGCCGGTGGTCGCGAAGCGCCAGCAGGGTGATCAGGCCCAGGGTGAAGGAGGCGGCCCCGATGATCCAGAAGCAGGTCCGCCACCCCCAGCGGCTGGATGTCCAGATCAGGGGCGTGGTGGCCACCACCGCGCCCAGGTTGCCCCAGGCCAGCAGCAGGCCGAGAACCAGAGGCAGTCGGTGGCGGCTGAACCATTGGGAGAGGGCCTTTAAAGCCGGGACGTAGACGCCGCCGACGCCGAAACCGATCAGGGCGCGGCCGGCGGCCGCCCAACCCACCGAGGGGGCCAGGGCAAAGAGCGCGCACCCCGTCGCGGCCGCCAGGGTCCACCAGCCCACCACCCGCCGGGGCCCCAGGCGGTCGGCGAGATACCCCACCAGGGGTTGCTCCAGCGCGTAGAGGTAAAAGTACATCGAGGACATCAGGCCCAGGACCGTGGCGTTGGTCTCAAAGGCCGTCAGCAGCTGGGGGGCCAGGACCGATGTGGAGACCCGGTGAAAGTAGACCAGAAAGTAGATCAGGCACAGGACAGTGAACCCCAGCCACCGCTGGGGGTCGACATTTGTGGCAGGGGGTTCCGGCATGGGGGCTCTTCTCTTCTTCCGGGATCGCGGTAACAGTGTGGCGGCAATGGCCAAGCCCGCATAATGACGCAAAACGGGGCGCAGGATAGCCAAGGCGGCAGCAAATTACCAGTCAAAAGTTTCGGGGTGCGCTTGGGGTGGCGGGGTGCCGGATTCAAAGAAGGATGGCGGCAGCCACCGCGGGCGCCCCGGAAAGAACGGTCGTTATGGGCAGGATGAGAGGAAAGGGGGGCTGAGCGATGATGGCACACACCCGGTTGTCATGGTCAGCACTTTTTGTTGCTGGCTTGCGGAGCATCGCCCTGGTGAGCGCACTGCTGGTTGTTCCGATCGGAGGTCTCCGGCTCGATCATAGTGCCTCGCTGGAAGTCAGAGGGGAAAGGGGGCCTTTTGCATTGCAAATGGGAACGGTAAAAACCGCCTTCCCGTGGGGTTTTTCTGCCGGATTGGGGTCCGCCGTGGCATATGCCCAGGAACCGGAATGTCCGGAGGGCACCCTGCTTGAGCCCTATCAGAACATCTGTGCGGCCATTCGTGACGTCCGCCACGAGTTCATCCCCTCGCTGGGCGTATCGGCAGAGGCTTCGGTGAGTGCCGCGACCAGAGAGTTCCGAGGCTCGCACAAGGAAGCCGCTGGCGCTACGGACCCCACGTTTCTGGACGAAGAACCACCGGAGCCCGGTACCATTGCGGCCGGCGTGCGTTTCGTGACCGGAAGCCACAGCGTGACCACCAGTGCGCACCTGCACACCAGGATGTTCGTCTACCCGGAGGGGCTCAACGCCGGCTCTCTGCCCGGCTGGCTCTACATGCCGGCCACGAATCGGGTCGATCTCTCGGTGGAACTTGTCGGCATGTATCGCAGCTGGTCGGACACCCGGGGCTTGCTGGGGCTCTTCGGCCGGCCCTGCAGCGTCGAATACCCATGCCCCAACGGCGCGACGGGAAATTCCTGGCAGTTCTACCGCCTGATG
>JAJDNY010000209.1 GCA_022340425.1 Desulfobacteraceae bacterium
CAAGCAGTTCGTGATCGCCCTCGCCCCCCAGCAGACCAAAGGCACCCATACCCTCAAGCTTCTGCCGCGGGAGAAAAACATCGATCTGGCAAGGATCTTTCTGACGGTGGACGCCGAGACCTTCGTCGTCTCGCAGGTGGACACGGTCAACGGCTACGAGGATGAAACCCGGATCATGTTGCGCAACGTGCGCTTCGATCAGTCCCCGGACCCCGCCCAATTCCATTTCAGCGTCCCACCCGGGGCCGACGTGCTGGAACTCAACGATTAGCCGGTGCCCGGCTGCCCGCGGCACCATCCGATAGCCGGCAAATTCCCACCGGCTTTTTTGTTCCGAAAGGCCGTTGCAAGCGACTGGCGCCGTGCGGCGGCATGCCGCCCCCGGCGATTTTCCTGCCCGCGGGGACCAACCGGGTTGGGGTGCGATCTTGGGGGTGTTTTGTTCTGCGCGGCACCTGAGCGCCGGCAGAACTGCTGGCGGCGGCTGTCTCCGCCCTTTGGCAAGGGCGCGCGGCCGCCGCCGGGGGCTTGCCGCCAAGCCAGGCGGGGAAAGGCGGCTTGCGGAGGGCTACATGGCGTCGATCACGTCCTCTGCGATATCGGCGTTGGTGTAGACCTTCTGAACGTCGTCGCAGTCCTCCAGCATCTCCATCAGCCGGATCATTTTCTCCGCTTCCTTGCCGGTCAGGTTGGCGCTGGTCTGGGGCAGCATCGTCACCTCGGCCTCCACGAAGGGGATCTTTGCCTCTTCAACCGCCGCCTTGACGGCCTCGAAATCTTCGGGAGCCGTGAGGATCTCGAAATGGTCGCCGTCGTCACGGACGTCTTCGGCCCCCGCTTCCAGGACGGTTTCCATCAGAGTATCCTCATCGGCGGCGGTCTTTTCGACGTTGATGTAGCCTTTCTTGTCGAATATCCAGGCCACACAGCCGTTTTCCCCGAGGTTGCCGCCGTTTTTGGCGAAGATGTGGCGGATGTCGGCCACCGCCCGGTTCTTGTTGTCCGTCAAGGACTCCAGGAGGACGGCGGCGCCGCCTGGGCCGTAGCCTTCATAGGTGGACTCCTCGTAGTTGACCCCCTCCAGCTCACCGGTGCCTTTTTTGATGGCGCGGTCGATATTGTCTTTGGGCATGTTTTCGGTTTTGGCGGCCGCAATGGCCGTGCGCAGCCGCGGATTGGCGCTGATGTCGCCGCCGCCCATGCGGGCCGCCACGGTAATCTCCTTGATCAGACGGGTGAAGATTTTTCCCCGTTTGGCGTCCGCGGCCCCCTTTTTGTGCTTGATGGTCGACCACTTGCTGTGTCCGGACATAACGCCTCCTGTTTTTTACCGATTCCGATAATGAAGATCTCTTTGCTGGCCTTGCGGCTGCTCCGGGGTTTGAGGATTTTCAGCTGGGTGAAAGCCGATTTGACGGCCTCTGCAAAGGGTTTGAACTCCTCTCCCTGGAATATCTTGCAGACAAAGTTGCCGCCCGGGGCCAGCAGCCTGAGGGCCACGGCCAGGGCCGCCTCGCACAGGGCCGCCGAGCGCGCTGCGTCGGTGGCCTTGTCGCCGGTGGTGGCCGGCGCCATGTCGCTGATCACGACCTCGAAGGCTTGGGGCGAAAACTCCTCCAGCGGCGAAGGTGTGGCCAGAATATCGCCGCTGATGACCCTGACGTGGGGCGGCAGTGCCACGCTGACCGGTTTGCGGTCGATGCCCACCACCTTGCCGCCGCTGCCGGTAAGCTGCGCCGCGTACTGCAGCCAGGAGCCGGGGGCGCAGCCCAGATCCAGAACCCGCGCGCCCCTGCGGATGATGCGGCAGCGCCGCTGAATTTCCTGCAGTTTGTAAACCGAGCGGGCGGCGAAGTTCTCTTTTTTGGCTTGGCGGGTGTAGTGATCCGCCCACGGGTTGGGCCTGGGGCCCCGTCTGGGCATGGGCGCCGCTCCTTGCGCAAAGGGGCCGCTGCAAAGATGCCGCGGCCCATGCTGATGTTCGAAATCCCCATACAATTTGGTGCTTTTTTAGTCAACCGGGATCTGGTCAGAAGAGGGTTTCGACCGCTTCGGAAATGGTCCTGACGCCCACGGCTCGGAGCCCGGCGGGCACCTTCATGCGCTTCAAACTGCCGGCCGGAACAATGCAGCGGGTGAACCCCATTTTTTGGGTCTCGGCCACCCGGTTTTCAACATGGCTGATGGCGCGCACCTCCCCGGTGAGGCCCACCTCTCCGAGAACGATGGTGCCTTCGGGCAGGGCCTTGTCGAGGAAGCTGGAGGCCAGGGCCGCCACGATGCCCAGGTCCACGGCCGGCTCGCCGACCTTGATGCCGCCAGCCACGTTCATGAAGATGTCGTGGCCCATGAGGTGCATGCCGAGTTTTTTCTCCATCACCGCGGCCAGCAGGGCCACTCGGTTCTGATCCAGGCCGAGAATGGTGCGCCGCGGCGTGCCGAAACTGGTGCTGCTGGTCAGGGCCTGGAGTTCCACCAGAAGCGGCCGGCTGCCCTCCATGCTAGCGGTTACCACCGAACCCGGGGCGTTTTCGGGGCGCTCGGAGAGAAAAACGGCCGATGGGTTGGGGACCTCATCGAGACCCTTTTCCTTCATCTCAAACACCCCGATCTCGTTGGTGGAGCCGAAGCGGTTTTTCACCGCCCGCAGGATGCGGAACATGTGGTTGCGGTCGCCCTCGAAGTAGAGCACCGTGTCCACCATGTGCTCCAGCAGCCGCGGGCCCGCAATAGCGCCTTCCTTGGTGACGTGGCCCACCAGGAAGGTGGGGACGCCGCTCTTCTTGGCCATCAGCATCAGCCGCATGGCCGATTCCCGCACCTGGCTGACGCTGCCCGGGGCGGAGGCCAGCGCCGGGCTGAACATGGTCTGGATGGAATCCACCACCAGAACGTCGGGGGAGCAGGCCGCCACCATCGACAGGATGGCATCCAGGTCGGTTTCTGAGACCACCAGCATATTGCCCGCGATGGTGCCCAGACGCTGGCTGCGAAGCCGGATCTGTTTGACGGATTCCTCCCCGGAGACATACAACACTTTATGCTTGTCGCCGGCCAGACCGAAAAGGACCTGGAGCATCAGCGTGGATTTGCCGATGCCCGGGTCCCCGCCGATCAGCACCAGCGAGCCGCCCACCAGGCCGCCGCCCAAAACCCGGTCAAACTCCTGGAGATGGGTTTGCAGGCGTTTTTCGCCGTCGATGTTGACCGCGTCGATGGCCACAGGCTGGGCCCCCGTGCCTGTCAGCTGGGCCACCATGCCGACAGCGGCGCCATCCCGCCGGATCTCTTCCACCAGGCTGTCCCACTCGCCGCAGTCCGGGCATTTGCCCATCCATTTGGGGGCCTGGTGGCCGCATGCCTGGCATACGAAAACGGTTTTGACACTCTTTTTGACCATGACCCGTCCGGATTTAAGGGGAGGGGAATTTCGCGCACGGCACCATAGCATGCCCTCCCGGGCCGGCACAAGATGCCCCCTTGACGGCACCACAACCGTTTCCGTCATCGGAAAGTCTTGAAAAAATTGCCCCTTATCGTTATGAATGACTTTAAATCTTGAAATCCGGCGAGCCTGCTGCGTCCCTTGGCCAGGGATCGACCGGGAGAAGGCCTTCAAGGTGATTTTCCCTTAGAATCGCAGCGCGTATTATGGGAACACTATCTTTTTAGTCGCCAATTTGTTGAAGGGGTAGGCATGGATCTGAACACGGTTATTTTCTGGGTGGCCGTCGGTGCAGCGTTCTTTCTTCTCACCTGCATCGCAGTGATCGACATCGCCTACAAAGATTTCGGCGGGATCGAAAAAAAGGCTATTTGGGGTTTTGTGGCGATGGTGCCCTTTCTGGGCCCGCTGGTTTATTTCATCTTCGGCTATCGTAAGGGGCGCCGGCGCACCGGGGCAGGCAAAATCCCAAATTAATGTTTGACAAAAAAGGGGCTTTCCGATACTCAACCCCTGAATATTTTCAAGGTCCCATCGTCTAGCGGTCTAGGACGCCGGCCTCTCACGCCGGAAACAGGGGTTCGATTCCCCTTGGGATCACCAATAAAATTCAACGGGTTATAAATTGTAAGCCTTCATCTGGTAGGCCGGATACAAAATCCGGATACAAAAAACGCCTTCAGAGTTCCAGCTCTGAGGGCGTTAGTTTTTTGGAGAATGGGAGGGCTTCCGAGCAGCGGAAGTTGTTCTCCATTTTTCAGCATATCGGGCCGGAGGCGAGCGACGGCGGGGTTATGGGGGCGGTAATTCGGGTTCTTTCGGTGCCGCAGACATTGCGGCAAAACTCTCACCGGGCGCGGCGTTTTTCTGACCGGTCATCCCCTTTCGAGGATGCCGCTCAGTCGGAATGTCGCGGCGTCCGGTGAGAGGGAAGGTGTGTAATTGGGTTTATTTTAAGGGATGCGCAGGTCGGGGGCTAGTCGGAGTAGCCGCTGCCCACGATCAGGCCGCCTGCGGTCGTCTTGAGGTAGGAATGCTTCATCTTGCCCTGCCATTCATAGTCGACCCAAATGCCCTCCGGGGTAGATTGGCTGATGATGTCGTACAACGCGCTGGACTCTTCCTTCAGGCTTTTGCCGGCCAGGGTCGGATGAACGATCATGTTTCCGCCGGCTTCCATGATGAATGCATAGGGGTCGTAGTCATCTGCCTTGAACTCTGAGGCCGCTTTGCCGCCGTCGATGGCGGCCACGATGTCCTCTACGTTCTTCTGAATGGCAGCCTTGTCCGCGGCAAAAACATTGAAAGACAGGCATACGCCGAACATGACCACCATCGTCAAAATTGCAATTTTCCTCATTCCCCGCTCCTTGTTTGATTGGTGACTGGATAACTTCATTGGCCGACTCATCGCGCATCTTCCCACCTTGACCTCCGGGCTCACCTCCTTTCCATTCGGTGGGCGAACATTTTCATCAACTTTAAAAACTACCATACTTTAAAAACATTTTACATAAATTTTGTGAAATCTCAGGTCAAACACCGCTGTTTTTTTCCTTTCCCCCCCCTGTGTCAGAATAGTTGTCACCTCTAATGCCCAAGGTGCGGAAGGTATCCGGCACCCCACCCCGGGGTGGGGTGCCGGGGAGTCGGTGGTAAAACCCGCTCTTTGCACCTTTTACCCCAATTCGGCGGCGATGGAGGTTGATATGCCCTATTCGGAGATGTTTAAACGAAAAATGATTCAAAAAATGACCGGTTCCGATCCCGTTTCCGCTACCGCGCTCTCAAGAGAGGTTGACGTGCCCCAATCCACCCTGTCAAGATGGCTTAAAACAACCGGCATTACGCCACCTTATGGTTTTCCTGACAACGGCGCAAACACCCCCCAAATGAGAGCTCACATGAATGCTAAACGTCCAGAGGATTGGAGCCCCGAAGAAAAACTCAAAGCCGTCCTGGAAGCTGCCACTCTTGCTGACGACCAGCTCGGCGCTTTCTTGCGCCGCAAAGGTCTTCATGAAACCCACCTCCAGCAATGGCGCCTGCGGATGTTAAACGGCCTCGAAAAACCCGGTGGGGATAAAAAGCCCCCCCGTAGCGCTGCCGATCTCAAGCGCATCCGGGGCCTGGAAAAAGAGCTGAAACGAAAAGACAAGGCCCTTGCCGAAACCGCGGCGCTGCTCGTACTGAAAAAAAAAGTCCAGGAAATCTGGGGGGACGAGGACGACAGCACAGCCCCG